>JAJRWW010000640.1 GCA_024276595.1 Myxococcota bacterium | reverse complement strand
GGCGAAAGAGATCCCGGCCGCGGCCACCTGGTCCCAGTCTATGGTGCCCTGCCACTTGGAGACATCGATGCCGTCCAGGGTGGGCCCGGACGCGCACACCTCCAGGCCGCGGTCGAGCGACTCGTAGGTAACCTCGTTGGTACCGCAGGCCACCAGGGTCGAGAAGGCGATGGCCAAGATACCGAGCCGCGCGAGCTGCTTCATTTTCATCCTCCGTTGCCTGGGAGCTCCAGGGAAGGGTGCTGTAAACATCCTGTATACTATACAGGGTGTATACGGCGTCTGTCAACACTTATTGGTATCGGCGCAGACAGTTGCGCATCTTGTTGTAAACACAGTGTATACGGCATGAACATGAGCTTGGTCGCGGAGCACAGGTGGGAAAACATGCCGTGGTTACAGGTGGTTACAAGTAGTCGGGTGGGCGATATGTAGGTTATTGTATCCAGGTACACTTCGTTGTTCCTTTGGGATACGAGGTGTATACTTGTCACGAACAATGGCCGACTCGCTCAACACCTGGAGGGGCGGCACCCTCACCTGGATCGGCTCCACCCGAACCCGCTCCAAGCTCATCGAGGCCACCGCTCGGGTGGCCCTGAAGCTGGGCCTGCGAAACGTGACCGTGCGGCATATCCTGGAGGAGGCCGGCCTCTCCAGGCGCACCTTCTATCAGCACTTCAAGTCCAAGGACGAGGCCGCCCTGTCGCTCTTTCGGAGCGTCTCCACCGAGCTGGTGGGAGAGGTGCACAGGGGGCTCAAGTCCACCGCAGGGCTGCGAGACCGGCTGGCCGCGGGGATCAGGGCGTACCTGGAGTTCCAGGCCCAGGTGGGGGATCTGCTCACAATGCTGCGTGCGGAGGCGGCGGACCCGGACTCTGGCCTCGCCCCCATGCGGGAGCAGAACCTGGACACCCTGGGACGGCTGCTCGACAACGAGGTTTTTGGAGAGCGCGGGATCTCCCTCGACCCGCTCGTGTACAGGAGCCTGCTGGTGGGGCTGGAGTCCATGGCCGCCTTCCGGAGGGAGGGGGGGAGGTTGGTCCCGCCGGATCTGGACCGGGTGGCCGAGGTGGCCACCGCGCTGTTCGTTGCGGTGCTCGTGGGCTCGACAGACATGCCGCAGGTTGTCGAGGGCTGAGAGGGGGGGGTGGGATTGGCGCTCCTGGCGGCGCCACCGCCAGAATGAGAGATCCGGCTGTTGACCAGCCTCGCGGCTGGTAGGGAGATCTCAGTCCAGGCGCTCTGCGATGAGCCCAGCAGCGCGGTCGGCCATGGCCATTATGGTGAGCTGCGGGTTTACCGCGGTGGGGCCGAAGACCGTGCTGCCGTCCACCACGAACAGCCCGGGCAGGTCGTGTGCCTGATGGTCCAGACCCACCACCGAGGTGCTCGGATCCTTGCCCATGCGCACTGTGCCCAGGGGGTGGAAGCTGGTCCAGAGGATGTCCGTGGGGCCCACGCGCAGGCTCTTGAAGGCGTCGAGCTGAGCCTCGGTCTCGATCACGGGCATGCGATGTCCCAGGGGAAAAAGCTTCCGCGCGCCCGCCGCCCAGAAGAGCTCCATGATGTGCACCATGCCCTGGTGCATCCGGTCCAGATCCTCCCGCTGGAGCCAGTAGGTGATCAGCGGATCGCCCCCGAGCCCCGGTCGCACCCGGCCGTTTTGAGTGGAGTCGGCTACGAGCACTCCCATGGTGGTGACGCGGTCCAGGTCGTCCATGACCTCGGCAAGCCGCTGGCCGGAGAAGGGGAAGAGGTGGGCGGCGAAGTTCACCGGGCCCTGGGCGCCCAGCAGGAGGACGCCCTGGCGATGAAACTGGTCCACGCCGACCCCCTGGGGCACCCGCTTGTAGCACTCGATGAGGTCGTCGAAGAGGCCGGTCACCGCGGCGCCAGGGTGCAGCGACAGGTTGCGGCCCACCTGGCCGCTGCGGTTGCAGATCCCCTGCTGCTGGAGCAGCACGGGGGTGGGCACCGCCCCGCAGGCCAGAACCACTGCCTGCGCTCTGACCGAGATGGTCCGCTGGCACCTGGCGGTGACAGCCTTTACCCCCACCGCGCGACCGTTCTCCACAAGGATCTCGGTGGCCCTCGTCTCCGTGAGGAGCACTGCCCCCCGCTCCAGCGCCTTGGGGATGTAGGTGAGGTCCATGGACAGGCGCGCCGCCGAGGGACAGCCGAAGTCGCAGCAGGCCTGTGCGTCACAGTCGGGGGCGTTGCGCGGTATCTTGAAGTGGGACCAGCCGAGCCGCTCGCAGCCCCTGGCCACTATGTCCCCAATGGGACCGATGAGCTCGGCGTCCGAGGGGCCTATTTCGAGCGCCCGCTCCACCCGCTCGAAGTGGGGCGCCATCCGCTCCGGCGACAGCTCGTCCGAGCCCATCTCCTCGCACCAGCGGTCCAGGACCCAGCTCGGAGTGCGAAAGCAGGTGCCAGTGTTGATGGCGGTGGATCCGCCCACGAGCCTGCCCATGAGCACCGGCACCATGGTGTTGCCCCAGGAGGCCACCTTGCCCTGCCCGCGATAGAACTTGCTGTGAGCCGTGAGCACGCTGCCGGTGAAGGCATCCCGGCGGTAGAGGCGCCCCTCCTCCAGAAAGACCACCGCGTGGCCCTGGTCGGCGAGCTCCTTGCCGACGATGGCGCCCCCAGGCCCTGTGCCCACCACAACCACGTCGCACTCTATCGGTTCGCCGGGATCCCAGTCGTCTCCCCTGTGCACCTGAGACACCCAGCGCACCTTCTCCGCGGGACCTCCCCGCCGGTGCTCCATCCCGTAGGCATGGTACACCTCCTGGTGATCGAAGTGCGCCGACTTGAGCAGGCCCGACAGCGCAAAAAGCGGCCAGTAGAGCACCTTCGATCGTTCCCAGCTTCGGAGCAGGGACTCGCGCTCCCCAGGGCCCAGCTTGTGGAATCGGCTGCCGGTGTGCAGCACCGCCAGCCAGTCCAACCCGGTGACCAGGTGCCGAAAAAAGAGCCCACCACCAGCGGACATCTCCTCGGCGAGCTGCTCGGCTGCCTGAACCGTACGAGGTCCGGCGCCAGGGAGGCGGCGCCCCTGGGGAATGATGGCCCTGGCCAGGGCCACCGCCGCCCGGTACTGGCCCGTGTCGAGTAGCATCTTGTGGGAGTCGCTATAGAGGTTGGTCATGGTATCGGGCCGGGGCGGAGGGTCCCGCCCGCTTCAAGTGGTGATGGCGGCGGCTCTGATGGGCCACCTGAGCCGAGCATAGCCACAATATCATTTCCACTCAAGCAGGGTGGATCTCTCCTGTGTACCCGTGGTTACTGTGCACCAGAGATTGTTATTTGGCTTTCAGCCCATACATCTTGAGTAAGGCGATTTCATGTGATAACAGTCGGGTCAAATACGAACTCTGATTGGCAACAAGACATGGATGCTGCGCTTGGGGCTGAGAGGCATCTTTTTGAAAACGCGCATCCAGACACACGGAGGTCACCATGCGTAGATGCGGAGCTTGGGTATTGGCAGGACTATTGACCTGTGCGGTTGCCTGGCCGGCGCCGGTCGCCGCAGGCAAGCTGGACGACACGCGAAAAAGGAGCGCCGCTGCGTGCAGGCACCCGATCACCAAGCGCTGGAACATCGTCACTTCCACCACGAGCACGGTCTTCTCCTGCAACGTCAGGGGCTGGCGATACCAGCAGTTTCAGCAAAGAATGCAGAAGCAGGCTCCCAACCTCTTCAGGTTCAAAAGGGGCTGGAACGTTTTCCAGGGCAAAAGAAACAGGCTGGAAAAAAAGTTCTACATGGACTCCCTGGCTGTAACCAAGATCAGCCGTGGCAGGGACTGGTTTCCCATCTGGTGGGTGGAGAACTACAGGGACGCCCCCGCTCGCGCCGCCCTGGGGGTATTCCTTTACAAGGTGCCCAACGCGGCCCAGCTCATTGCCACTGCCATCGGCACTCCTGCCAGGATCTCCTTGGCTTTCGACAGAACCCCTCCCACGGCCTACTGGGCCCTCTGGTATCTTGGCGCCAAGAAGTACGTGGACACCATGATCCAGGGGTTCTATGCCAAGTCCAGGCGCGGCCGGGGCATCACCCACCACACGCAGTTCGCCCTCAGCGTGCTCGACCGATGGAAGCTGACCAGGGCTCAGGTCCGCAAGATCGAGTCCTTCTGCAAGGAGAAGGTCTTTCAGCCCTCTGGTTTTCAGGGCGCGACGGCGGGGTGCTTGCGGTTCTTGGGGCGGATCCGGACGAAGGACTCCCAGCTCCAGCAGTTCCTCGTCCAGTACACCGGCTCCAGCACATCGCTGTACTCCCTGGAGGCCATCCGCGCGCTCGGGCACATGAGGTACAGGCGGCTCAGGAGCAAGCTGAAGGCGAACCTGAGCCGCGCCAAGCAGCGGCGCACGCGCCGGGTCAAGCGGGGACGGCGCTACAAGCGGAAGACCGTCATCAGCTACAGCACCCACTTCAACGCCGTGCCCTCGGCCATCGCGCTGGTGGGCCTGGGCGACCGGAAGGCCTACAAGATCGTCAAGGACTGGGTGATGACCTATGACAAGCGCGACTTCCTCGACAACAACCTCGCCTTTGACAAGGTCTTCACAGAGGCTGCCTACGCTTCACCCAGAGCGCTCAAGAAGCTGCGGCGGCTGTTGAGAAAGGCCTACAAGAAGGCCGAAAGAGCCTTCAGAAAGAACCCGCGCATGAAGCGCCACGTCAGGCTCGCCGCCGTGTCTCTGTTGCAGATTGGCGACAGGCAAGGGCTCAAGCGTGTGCTTCGGGTCCTGGGTGACACAGACAAGCTCGAGATCAGGACTCTGCTAAAGGAGCTGGGCGCACGACCTGGCGGCACATTCAGTGGCAGGCGCGGCATTGGCCACATCAAGGTAGGAAAGGGGGGGCTGAAGGCACGAGACGCTCAAAAGATTGCCAAGACCATCCGCAAGAGGTTCATCTTCTGGCGGGATACCACTATCCGCGAGCACGCCATGCAGGCGGTGGCGGACATCGAGGCATTGATCCTCATCGCAAAGAAGCGGCTGTAGCTGCGCCCACGCACGGTGCACCAGGCTCC
>JAJRWW010000639.1 GCA_024276595.1 Myxococcota bacterium | reverse complement strand
TGGCGGCATCACCGCCAGGACGGTCAGGTGTCTATGATGGCCTTGAACACCTGGTGACCATCCTCGCTCCCCACCAGCACCAGCCGGACAATGTCCAGGCTGAGCCGCACCAGGTTGCCGTTTCGGAGCCGGACCTGAACGAACTCCATGTCCCCCTCCACCCGGGCAACCTTGCAGCGCTTGAACTTCGGGTGCTCCACGATGTCGCCGGGAGACACATCCAGGTAGTCGAGCTCGTCCTCTGGCTCCTCCTCCATGTCCTCCTCGGGCTCCACTGGCCTGGGCCTCGCCGGGAGCGACTCCGGCTCGGGTGGCGCGGACGCCTGGGCTCGCCGGGAGGCGGCGGCCACCTCGGCCCAGCTCGTCGTGGATGCAGGCCCGGAGACAGCCCCCGAGGCCGTTTCCTTGCCCGGGGTCCTTTTTGCCGCAGGTGCGTTCTCGGCAGCGGAAGCCCCTGCCCCACCCTGCTGTCGGGGCCGCTGACTGGAGCTCGGCCTGGGCTCTGGGGCCGACCTCCTGGCCAAAACTGTCCCCTCGGCTCCCGAGGGGCTTGACTCCACCCGCGCCATCTCTGCCAGCGGAGTGCCCGCGTCCTCCTCGGCGTCCCGCTCGAACCCCTCCTTCCACAGAAGCAGGCCCGTGTCGGGGTCCTCTCCTCGCCGAAGGAGCACGTCGTCCAGGGCGGTGACCGTGAACTCGCAGGCAAAGACCACCCCGGCCAGCAGGTGCCCACCCAGCACCTCGATGCCGTTGTCACCCTCCCGGGAGAGGGTGACGTGGAGATGCAGCGAGAGGTCTCCCTCTCGCTCCGACAGGTTCCCCGCCGCGGTGAGTATCTCCAGCGGGCCCGAGAGCGGGCGGCCAGGCCTGTAGCTCCTGCCGTGGATGTCGTAGTGGGTGACCTCTGCCGACTCCAGGGCTCCTATGACCACCACGGCGCCAGTGCGCACCTGGCGCCTGCGACAGGCGTCCAGCAGGCCTTCGACGAGGTCGCCCCCCCTGGGGAGACGACCCATGATGATTCTTCCTTGTGTACTGGCAACAGTGATCATGGCGCACGGAGGGTGTGGCTAGGGCAATGGGAGTCCAGACGGTTGTCGCAAGGGAGGACTATAGCCCAACCTGCTTCGATTGAAAGGGGACACGGCGGGGACGCAGAGGTCGGCGGGTCAGTCCGAGGTGCCAGGCGTGGACGCGCTCAAGGACCACTGGAAGTTGTCCAGCAGCACGAGGGAGTCGTACCACTGGTCGCCCGTGTCCCACACCACGAAGCGCAGCTCGATGACCTCTCCTCCCACCACGTTGCCGCTGGTGGTGAGCCAGCCGGTGCCTCCCCCCGCCAGGTTGCTGGACCCGCACCAGGCCGGCTCGGAGGCGAACTGAGTGGGAGGGTTCGCCACGTCGAAGCCGGTGTTTTGCAGCTCGGCAGTGGAGACGCAAGAGCTGTTTGTCCCCGCCACACAGCCTCCTCCGCAGCCGGTGGGACCGTTGATGCACTGCTTGAACAAGCCCGTGCCAAAGGCAAGGTTGACCCCTACCGGGTACTGCTGGTTCCCGGCGGTGGTGTACAGGGCCAGGTTCTTGTCCGCCGGGTTGGCCGGGCTCCCTGCGAAGGAGGAGTCCAGGAGCACCAGGAAGAAGTCGTTGAAGGCGCCACACACCCACTCGGGATACTCCGCCGAGTAGAAGTAGGTGTTCACCGAGAAGGACTGGGCGTTGGTGGGCACCCGGATGCGCAGCTTGAGCATGACCGGGTTGTAGGCGGTGGGGCCGTTTTGAGGCTCGGGGCAGCCGGGCGCGTTGGGGAGATTGCCGGCGTTGGCGGCGAGCCAGTCCGCGGGTACGGGGCTCGTGGTGCCCATGTCGGTGCCCCCCTGAAAGGCCGAGTAGCCTGGGTTGAAGTCCGACATGTCCGCGGCGTGACCGGTGGACAGCACCGCGAGCCGCACCCCACCCAGCGGAGAGACGCCGTTCCCAAAGCCGTCCCGGACGGAGCGCTGGTTGGCGTTGGGGCTCCCGCTGCCATCGGCCAGGGAGAAGGACCCGCTGATGACGCCCCAGGTGGAGCCGCTCTCGGTAGTTGTCTGGCAGAGATCCATGGCCTGGGCGTACTGCATCGGGTCCGACACGTTCGAGGCGATGCCCGAGTCACAGGCAGGGGGCGGGTTGTCCACCGTGCCGTCGCAGTCGTCGTCCACGTTGTTCCCCGCCACCTCGTAGGCGCCCGGGTTCACCAGCGCCGGATCTCCGCACACCGCGCCAGCGACATCGCAGCAGTCGCCGCCGCAGACGGTCCAGCCATCTCCGTCCGCGTCCACCGAGTCGTCCACTGTGCCGTTGCAGTCGTCGTCCACGCCGTTGTTGCACGTCTCCGCCGGCGCAGGGAGCACCTCGCCCACGCACAGGCCGTACCCTGTGCCATCGGGGTTGCAGGTCCATGTGCCACCATGACAGGGGCCCACGCCGTCCGTGCCCGACGGCCCGTTGTAGCAGCTCTGCACGTCCCCAGGGATACAGGCACACCCGTTGGCCGAAGGGTAGCCGTTGTTGACCACCCCGTCGCAGTCGTCATCCACTGTGTTGGTGCAGTCGTCCGGGGCCGGGAGCACCTCGTTCTCACAGGGACCATAGCCCGTCCCCTCGGCGTTGCAGGTCCGCTGGCCGGCCCTGCAGACGCCCACGTTCTCGGTTCCGGCTGGCCCGGAGTAGCAGGGCTCGGTGGAGCCGGGTGTGCAGGCGCAGCCCCCGGCGGACTCATCTGCCTCGCAGCCGTTGGATGCGTCCTGGTCACAGTCCACCCACCCGGCCGAGCAGGAGGAGATGATGCACGAGCCAGCCGAGCATGAAGCGTTGGCGTTGGGGAGGTCACAGGGGCTGTCACAGGCGCCGCAGTTCTGGACGTCGTAGCCAGTCTCGACGCAGCTCCCCCCGCAGCAGGTGAGGGTCCCCGGACAGCTCCGTGAGAGGTCCCCTTCCACGCAGGTCACGCACTCTCCATCATCCCCACAGTATGGTCTGTCCGGGAAGGCCGCGCAGTCGGCGGCGGTCTCGCAAGCCCCTCCGCCTCCATCGTTGCCCACGCCGCCGTCCCCATCATCGTTGGAGTTGACGTTGTCGTTGCCTCCGCTGGGGTGATACGAGGGCCGGCATCCGAAGGCAATGGTCAGCCCTGCCGCCACCATGACCGCCAGGATCCACCTGAGGCTGCATCCAAGTTTCATGACCCGAACCTCCTGCTGTAGTTGCCCTGCAAACAGTACTGTCCTGTCGAGGCGATTATCACCCCCACGGGCGGGGTCGGTCAATGGGTATGATCACGATCCGCGCCGTCCGCGGGTCGGATCGGGGCGTGGGCTAGCGGCTCCGGCTCTGGGCGTTAACTTCTTGTCGACCGATCGGGTGGCGGCGTGGTGCCTCATGGGCAAGCGCGGGCAAGACGCCAACCATCTGACATCAGCGGCAAAAACACTCCAGCCCACCGCCTGCCATCAGCCGTGTAAAGGGTCGCTCGATTGCCATCCTCGGAGCCCTGGCCGTTGGCGCACATATTGCAGTTGCAAGCCACCCAATCACTGCCATGCACCTCGACCGCCCGCGCCGGGTGGCACCCATGGAGGCACGAATGCGCACGCTGCTCCTGTCATTCGCTCTGCAGCTACTGATCGTCACGCCAGCCCTTGGAAACGCATCCCTCGACGCCATCGAGCAGGCATACCGCCAGGGCTCCATAACCGAGGGCCAGCGCCTTTACTACCGCGTGGCCGCGGTGAAGGCACCTCACCTGCTGCCGGACCGCTTCCTCGGCAGCGCCCGCGCTGCCCGGCCACGGGGAGCCCCCCCGAGCCGCTCCCATTTCCGGGTAATGATCGATGCCTTTCGAGGTCTGGGCCGGGTGGAGCCCGGCATCAGGGCCCGGCTCCGAGACCTCCTCCTCCCACCTCCGGACCTCACCTACACCATCGACTCCACCGCCGTGTTCCCTGTTCGGGTCTCCTACGCCCTCCCCTCCCAGGAGGCCAAGGCTCAGCTAGTGCTCGAGTCGGCAGAGACTGCCTACCAGGCAGAGGTGCTCGACTGGGGGTTTTGGGCCCCTCCCATAGAGCCCTCGGCAGGGAGCTTCAGGTTCTACCTCCAGGACGCCGGTGGAGCGGCTGGATACACGTCGCCATACCTGGAGAACGATCTCACCGCACACCTGGACGCGTACAGCTACATCGTCATCGACCCATCCCTGGACGATGTGTACCTGGCCACGACAGTGGCCCACGAGCTCAACCACGCCTGCCAGATGGCCATGGACTTCGGTGAGCAGGTGGGGTTCATGGAGAACACCGCCTCCTACGTGGAGGCTGTCGTTTTCCCGGATGGCTGGTGGGACACGGTGATGACCTTCCCGTACTTCCAGGCTCAGCCGTGGCGGCCACTGGAGCACAAGGCAACCCCGAGCGACTACTACGAGTACGGTGGCGCCCTTTGGGTGTACTTCCTGGCCACCCAGTATGGCGACGACGATCCCCGCTGGATCCGCCAGATCTGGGAGGGCACAGTGCAAAACGGCCCCATCAACGAGCCCGACTACTTCGACGTCCTGGACGAGATGCTCGCCGCGGAGGGCGGCCTTGCGGGGGCGGTCCAGACCTTCTCCGAGCACCGCTACTTCCTGGGAGATGACGACGACGGGCAGCACCTGGAGGGGGCCTGGCAATGGGCAGGCTCTGAGGTGTGGAAGACCGCCATCCACTCCACCGCAGGGCTCCCGGTGCGCGACCTCCGGCCGAGCGACAGCAGCACCCGTCCCATGCCCAACGGCTGCAACTACATCGAGCTCGACGTGGGCTCGCTCCCGCAATGGCCCGTGCGCTTTGCCTTTGCGGGCGACCCCACCCTGCTGTGGTACGTGAACCTGCTGCAGGTGGCCGATGGCCAGGCCACCGTGTCCTCGGAGATGACATTGGACGCCTCTGGCACGGGCCAGCTTTCGCTGGACGTGGACAGCCTCGACAAGGCCGTCATGGTGGTGTGCCAGCTCGGCGGGGAGGGCTACGACCCCGACCAGCACATGTGGCCCCCGGGGGACTACAGCTACTCCATCGAGTACGACATCCCGGCCCCAACGGTGACCTCCGTTAGCCCCGATCATGTGGCCCGAGGGAGCCACAACGTGACCCTCCAGCTCCATGGAACGGGCTTCCTGCGGCACCCGGAGCTGGCGGTGGCCATCTCAGGAGAACGGGTGGCCATCACCATCGACGAGTACATCTCCGACCAGGAGCTGCTGGTGAGCCTCACGGTCGCCCCCGACGCCGAGCTGGGCCCGCGCTCGGTCACGGTCACCAACCCTGGCGGTGCATCCGGCGAGGGCCGAGACATTTTGACGATTGTCGATCCATCGGAGATCCAGGACGCCGGCCCGGATGGGAGCGTCACCACGGCAGACCCCGCTTCGGGATGCGGGTGCGCGTCTGCTGCACACGGCCCATCGGGCTGGGCAATGCTGCTGCTGTGGCTTGGGCTCGGGCTCTGGCAACGGCGCCGCAATGGAGAAGCACGAAAAGACTGCACCAGGCGAACAGTCACAGTAAACAGCCAGGAGGAGAACCAATGATCCGAAGATCCATGAGCACCATGCTACTTCTATCGATCCTCGCCGCGTCTCCGGCATCGGCGTGGGCAGAGCCTCCCTGGGACGGCTACCTGGACTCGACCATCTACCCGATCAGGGTCCACTACACCAGCGGCGCCGGCGTCTCAAAGGCCCAGCAGGCCCTGGAGCTCGCCGAGGCATCCTGGCAGATCCAGGTGGAGCAGATGGGCTTCGGGGCGCCCACCACCGAGGACGCCACCGGCAACAGGATCCCAGGGCTCTGGATCTACCTGGATCCACAAGCCCAGTACGACCACGCCGAGGCCATTGGCGACAACCCGGACACCTCCTGGACCGACTGCACCGTGCGGGTCGTTGTGGCCTCCCTCAGCCCCATGAGCTACTTCGAGCTGGTGGTGTACCACGAGATGAACCACGCCCTGGAGATGGCCTCCGACTGCGGGGAGAGCGCCTTCGCCTTCGAGAACACCACGAACGCCATCACAACCCTCCTCGTGCCAGACGACTTTTTCTTCACCGACTACGCCCTGCCCGCCTTCCAGGCCAGCCCGCACAAGGGCCTGGACTGCACCTTCTTCATGGACCAGAGCCTGCGCTACTACCACTACGGGGCCTCATTGTTCCAGCTCTTTTTGGAGGACCGCTACGGCGACTACGACGGCACCCTGCTTTCGGCCATCTGGCAGGCCGCCCGACAGGACGGGAGCGTGACCGTTGCGGGGTACGGGGTAACCATGGACGTGCCCAACAGCCCGAACCTGCTGGATGCGGTTGTGACGGTCCTCGACGGCCCCACCTTCGACGAGGTCTTCACCGAGTTCGCCCGGTGGCGCTACTTCGTGGGAATGCGCGATGACGGAGCTCACTTCACCGACGGAGCCCTCTGGACAGGCGGCGAGGTCCTCGTGGACTCGGTGTGGACCATGGGCGATCTGCCCCTGCTCGACCAGATCCCTGTGAGCCAGCCCAACGAGTACGGATCGCTCTACATGTCGCTGGATCTGGATGGAGTCGATTCCGAGCACGGGGTTCGCTTTGCCATCACCGGCGACCCGACCATCAACTGGAACGTCGACGTGCTGCTCACCTACGCGGACCACACAGCCGACCTGGTCCCGGCGACCATGGGGAACGACGGCACCGCGGAGGTGCTCCTGGAGGGCCTGGAGGGCTACGAGGAGGCTGTCTTCATCATCTCCAACCTCGGGGACGGAGCACACTCTTCAGACAGCCCCGACTGCAGCGCCGGGGCCTCTTTCTCTTACGATCTGGAGGAGGTGAGCACCGCGGTGCCACCAGTCATCTCCAGCGTCGATCCCTCGGAGGTGACCATCGGCGCCTCGCACTCTCTGTGGATCCATGGCTCGGGCCTTGCCGACGGCGCCCGGGTGACCTTCGGCTCCCCGGACATCCAGGTGACCGATGTGACCTTCGTGGACG
>JAJRWW010000638.1 GCA_024276595.1 Myxococcota bacterium | reverse complement strand
TGCCACGGGTAAAAAGGGGCTGCCAGAGCCCGTGGGAGGAGCACAGTTGGCCGAGAGGATAGTTATCGCCGCCGCCCTGCCAGGATCGCCCCACGAGCGCCTGCTCCCGGACAAGGAGCTGGTCACACCAGCGAACGGCGTGGTCATGGAGGACGAGGAGCTGGCAGGGGCCATCGGGGAGGCCGCCGGCGCGGTGGTGCTGCTCAGCCACAAGGTGGATGCCGCACTGCTAGATCGCGCCCCCAGGCTACGCATAGTGGCCAACGTGGCCGTTGGCTTCGACAACGTGGACGTGGCCGCGGCCACGGCTCGCTCGGTGCTCATCACCAACACCCCAGACGTGCTGACCGAGGCCACAGCGGACCTCACGTGGGCGCTGCTGCTCGGGCTGGCCAGGGAGATTGTCCCAAACAACCGGCACCTGCTCATGGGGCGCTACCGCCGATGGCTCCCTGGCGCCCTTCTCGGCGCTGACGTTTCTGGACGCGCCCTCGGGGTGGTGGGCATGGGCCGCATCGGTCAGGCGGTGGCGCGCCGCGCCGCTGGCTTTGGCATGAAGATCTCATACAGCCAGCCCCGACGGCTGGATCCTGCCAGGGAGGCAGCCCTTGGGGCGAGGTGGCTCCCCTTTGCGGAGCTGCTCTCCACGAGCGACTTCGTTAGCCTCCACTGCCCCCTTGACGAGACCACCCACCACCTCATCGACGCGGACGCCCTCTCGCACATGCGCTCCACCGCTTTTCTTGTCAACACCGCTCGAGGCCCGGTGGTGGACGAGGCTGCCCTCGCAGAGTGCCTGGCCGCTGGCGGCATCGCTGGCGCCGGGCTGGACGTCTACGAGAACGAGCCCCATGTCCTGCCCTCGCTCCTTGAGGAGCCGCGCGCGCTGCTGTTGCCCCACGTGGGCTCGGCCACCCGAGCCACCCGCGAGGCAATGGCAGAGCTGGCGGTCGAGTCGGTGGCCGACCTGCTGGCGGGGCGCCGCCCCAGTCACCCCGTGAACCCAGAGGTGCTCTTTTGACCACACAGATCCAGGAGCGACCGGGCCAGGCGAACCGCCCGGTGCTCGTGCTCACGGCGGAGGCCAACAGGGCCTTCCGTTCCACCACCCGCACCATCGTCGGTATCCTCCGGGAGGGCCAGCTAGGAGATCGCTGCCAGGAGCTGGATGCCCGCGGCCCAGTTGGCTCTGTCACCCTGGAGGCCATTGCGGACAGCCCCGACCGGCCCATCAAGGACGGGGAGGAGGCGCTGGTGGAGCAGCTCTCCCTTTCGCCCCCCGCGGTCATTGTGGCCATGGATCCCCTCGCGGGGGTGCTGGCCAGCCGCTGGGCCCCCGAGCTGGAGGATCCGACTACCGTGGGAGTCATCGGCTCCCTGTGGGTGGATCCCCTCTGGCGGGCCGCCAGCCTGAGCCGCTGGATTGTTCCCGACGCGACCATGGCCAGGGCGCTCCATGACGCCGGCCAGGAGCCCGACGGGCTGGTGCCAATCGGCCTCGGCGTCTGCGGCCGCTTTGGGATAGGCGTGCGCGAGGGGCGCCACGACTGCCGCAAGGCCCTGGGCCTGGACCCCGAGCGGTCAACCCTGCTGTTTGTGGCCGAGACCATGTGGGCCGACGACCTGGCGCCATGGATCGAGGCCGTCACCGCGGCCGGCCAGGAGCTCACGCTCCTGGTGGACGCTGCGGGGGACCGCCTCCTGCTGGCCGAGGCGCGCCGCCTCCACGCGGCAACAGGCCTGGCGGGTCGCGTCTTCGGCCGAGTGGACGAGGCGGGCCTGTTCTGGGGCAGCGCGGACAGAGTGGTGGGCAGAGCCCTTGATGGCCTGACCACCCGCGCCCTGGCCTTCAGGTGCCCTTTTTGGGCCATCCTGCCCACGGACGACCGCCAGCGGGGCATCCTCGCCGGGCTCTCCCACCTGGGCGCCGGCGCCGCCGTGGACAGCCCCACCCACCTCACCGCGATGCTCACCGCCGGCGGCTGGGAGGCACCCCTGGACGCCGGTCGTCTCGACACAGTGGCCGGCGCCGCCGTGCCCCAACGCATCGCCGACGCCATTACCCAGATGGCCGCAGAGCGCTCCCGCTGACCCGAGCTGGGTGCCCGACGGGAGCCCCGGTCCAGTCCTCGGCCCCCCACCTCTGGGGAGAAGGGCCCACTTTGGGCTTCCATTGCCTGCCCTCCCGTTCTAAGGATTGTCCACCCACGAAGAAAGGAAGAACAACCCCATGAGCGGCCCCCCACCCGGCAACGAAAAAAAGAGCCCCGCCCGTGAGCTGGTCCAGCCCTTCATCGACCTGTGGCGGGCCCCGCGCGCCCTGTGGGGCATCAACGTGGCCTACTGCCTGGAGGGGCTGGTCTACTTCGGAATGCTGGGCTACCTGGCCATGCACTTCTCTGGCTTCATCTTCAAGGGGGTGCCCGAGGCGGACGTGTTCTCCCACAACAACGTGATGATCCTCACCGCCGGGATCACCATCTCCATGTTCGTGCTGGGATTCGTGGCGGACAGGTGGGGGGTCAGGTTCGCCCTCATCTCGGCCTTCATCCTCATGCTCATGGGCAGGGTGCTCATCTCGGCGGCTCCAACGGTGATGGGCCTGGAGCCGGGCGGGGTCTGGTCGTCGCTACACCTGGTTACCCTCGCCGGCATGCTCCTGGTGGTGCTCGGCTACGGCATGTACCAGCCCGCCGCCTACGCCGCGGTCAGACAGTTCACCACCCCCAAGACCGCTGCCATGGGCTTCGCCATGCTCTACGCGCTCATGAACCTGGGCGGCTGGCTGCCCACCTTCGCGTTCCTGCTTCGCGACAGCAAGTTCGCCGGGCTGGGAATCACGGGTGTCTTCTGGGTCTACACCGGGCTCACCGCGGTGGCCCTGCTCTGCACCCTGCTCATTCTCACCAGGAAAACCGTCCGGGACGCCATCGCCAACGCCAAGGCCGAGACCGAGCGCATCAAGGCCGAGGAGACCAGCGACAAGGGCGAGAGCGACGACAAGGAAGGCGAGAGCGACGACAGGGAAGGCGAGAGCGCGGGTGCCCTGGAGCCAAGCGGCAGAGTCAGCATCCCGGCGCACCTGCACCTGCTCCTGCTGGCCATCATGGGCTTGCTCTACTGGAAGCTCTCTGCGCCCTGGTGCTACATGGTGCCCGGCGTGGCCCTGGCGGCCTGGATCGTCTCGGCCTTTGTCCAGCGAGCTCGCCTCTGGCTGGCCAGACACCCCCTGGCGGATGCGAAGTTCTTCTTCTTCATCTTCGCCCTCATCCCGGTGCAGACCCTCTTTACGTACAACTGGCTCATCCTGCCCCAGTACATCAAGCGCAGCTACGCCGGCTGGATCGGCGAGTACTTCGAGATCGCCGCCAACGCCAACCCTCTGCTCATCTTCGTTGCGGTGCCCGTAATCGCGGCCCTGACCCGAAACGCCAAGGTCTACTCCATGATGATAGTCGGCACGGCCGTCATGGCCGCTCCGGCCTTCCTCTTGGCCCTGGGCCCCCACGCCTGGACGCTCTTTTCCTACCTGCTCATCATGACCATCGGCGAGGCGATGTGGCAGCCGCGCTTTTTGCAGTATGCGGCCCAGATCGCTCCCAAGGGTCGCACCGGGGTCTACATGGGAGTCGCCCAGCTCCCCTGGTTCCTCACCAAGATGCTGGTGCCATGGCTCTACTCCGGCTGGATGATGACCAAGTTCTGCCCCAAGACCGGGGAGAAGAACACCGAGCTCATGTGGTTCATCTTCGGCTGCATAGCCATCACCTCCACGCTGATGCTCGTTGTGGCCAAGGGCTGGGCGGGCAAGAGCTTCAAGGAGACGAGCGAGTAGCGCCAGGCTCGTCGGACCCAAACCCCCTGTCGAGCAGACGGTCCACGGGCTCCCAGAGCTTGGGCCCATGCTCGATGATACCGAAGTGGGTCGTCTCCGGCAGCACCACCAGCTCACAGCCCGGGATGGCCCTGGCCATGGCCTCCGCGGCGGCAGGGGGCGTGACCCAGTCCTCCTCTCCGGCAACCACCAGGGTTGGGCAACGGATGGAGGGCAGCAGGTCCGACGCGTCGTGGTACACCAGCTCGTACATGGTGCCGAAGTAGGCGGTCTTGTTCGCCGCCGCCGTGGAGCGCACGTCCGCGTGGAAGGTCTCTGGATGGGCCCAGGGGCCCACGAAGCGCACGCCCGAGCAAAGGGCCCAGGCCAAGGGCGGCAGGGCTGCCCCCAGGCCGAGGAGGGCCTGCCCGGGCCAGGGGGCCACCCTGGCCGCGCGCACCGCCAGGTGCACCAGCTCGGCCACTGGCCGCGGAAAGGCAGCCCTGAAGGGGTGCCCCGGAGCGCCGAAGAGGGCCCCGAGGGCCAGCACCCGGTCCGGCTCCTGGCGGATCATCTCCAGGCCCACGGGCACGCCCATGGACCACCCCAGCACGGCGACGCGATCCTCCTCCAGGGCGTCCAGGACCTGGAGGGCGTCACTGGCGTGGCGTGGAATGGAGAAGCTCACCTCGCCGGGAGGCAGCCGGCTCTCCGCCACCCCGCGGTAGTCCCAGCAGATGACCCGGTGGCTCGAAAGCAGGTGATCGGCCAGAATGTCCAGCCCCGGCCTGGAGACTCCGATTCCGTTGCAGAGCAGCACGGTCGGCCCCTCACCGGCCACCTGCACGGCGAGGTCCACCCCGTCATGGGTGGTGACCCGGCGGTGGCTGAAGGGGATCTTCGGCAAGGGGATGTCGAGGTTTGGCACAGGCACCTCCGGGCGCGACCAGGAGCTTTGAGCTCTGGGGAGACTACAGCAGCAGCCTCCACAGGGCCAGCCCCGCAGCAGCGGCGAAAAGGAGCGCGCCGCCCAGAAAAACAGGCAGGCTCGGAGACCATCGACGCGGGGGAGGCGAGAGGGCGACGTCCCCGCGCCCGTCCCACACGGCCTCGAGCAGTGCTCGCACCTGGCCGATGGACTGGATCCGATCCCGGGGGTCCTTGGCGAGGCAGCGCAGCGTCAGGTTGTCCAGCAGCTCGGGGATCCCCGCCTCTGGCACCTGGCTAGAGGGGGGCGGAGGATCCGTCTCCATGGAAAGCTTCAGGGTCTGCTGGAAGGTCTCCCCCATGAAGGGAGGCCGCCCCACGAGCATCTCCCACAAAATGGCACCAGCGGCGTAGACGTCGACCAGGTCGGACATCTCGCCGCTCTTCACCTGCTCGGGGGCCATGTACTCCGGGGTGCCCAGGAAGGCCCCTGGCCTCGAGCGCATGAAGGGGTCGTCCGAGTAGAGAAACTTCACCAGACCAAAATCCAGCAGCTTCACCACCGGGTAGCCGTCATCTCCGCCCACCAGGAAGACGTTCCCCGGCTTGAGATCCCGGTGCACGATGTTGCGCCGGTGCATGACCTCCAGGCCCGCGCAGACCTGGATCATTATGGACACCGCCTCCTCCACAGAGAGCCGACCGCGCCGATCCAGGCAGCGCCCCAGGTCCTCTCCTTCGAGGAGCTCCATTATGAGCACCGGAGGGTGCCCGGAGCCGTGCACCACCTCGGTGATGTCCAGGATGTTGGGGTGCATGGCCTGGCGCACCACCTGCCGCTCCTGCAAAAATCGGCGGACAATGTCCATGCGGGCACAGAACTCCGAGTGGAGCACCTTCATGGCCACCTGCCGCCGGGTCTGGACGTGCTCAGCCCGAAACACCTCTGCCACGGCCCCCTCCCCAAGCTTCTCCAGGAGCTTGAAGCTGTAGACCACGTCGCCCATCTGGGGCTGCACAATGGGCTCAACTTCGGGCTCGAACCGCTCAAACATTGGGCATCGCCAAAAAGAGGTGTCAGGTCAATAAGCAGGGATCGAAGGGCCAGGCCTTCTTACAGCAGGGTTACAATCTTACGCAATCGTACGGCTTGACACAAGAATAACTTTGCTCCGGGCCGTCTGGAGTGAAACCGTGGGTCCTCGCAATGGCTCAGGCTCGTCCCTGCGCCCCCGTAATGGACGCCAGCAGGGCCATGTGCCCCCCCAATGAAGCCACGCGAAACCCCACCCGCGCCAGCACCAGGAGCTGGCGAAGCCCAAAGGCGAGGGCCACGGCCCACGTGGATCCAGCGTCCAGGGAGTCGGGCAAGGAAAGGAGCATCGCCAGTGGCGCCAGCGACAGGAGGCCAAAGCCCAAGTGCAGGGCCAGGGCCCGTCCAGGGCTCCTTCTGGTGGCCCAAAACCCGCGCAGAAGTCGCCCCAGCGCCGAGGATTTTTCGACCAGGACCGTGTCCACTCGAGCGAAGTCCAAGGCCAGGTCGGTCAAGAGCAGCAGCACGAGGCCCGGGCCAGCGCTGGCAACCAGGACCCACCAGGAACTCCCCTGGTTGGCCACCAGCGCCATGACCACCAGCCCCAGGGAGACGCCATAGGGAACACAGGCCCAGGCGAGCACCCCCAGGAGCCCGGGCAGGTTGCCCAGCGCCTCGGCTCCAAAATGGCGCAGGGTGGGTCGCGCTTTGCTGGCGAGCGAGCCCAGCACCCCTCCCAGCAGCGCCTGGCTGAGAAGCAGGTAGGAGATGGGCAAAAGCAGGAGCACACCCCGGAGCTGGGAGAGCAGCTCCGGGTGGTCGCCCAGCAGCTCCACGAGCACCTCCAGGTCCCAGCGGCTCACCAGGGCCTCCGCCGCGGGGCGATGGGCGGTCAGCCGGTGCAGGGTCACGTACAGGGGCCCAACTGCCACCAGGGCGATGGCCAGGTTGGCCAGGTAGACGGGGAGGACCATTCGGCGGCAGCGCCACAGCTCCCTCAGGCCCACTCCCATGGCTGCCAGGGCAGAGAGGGGAGTCGACCCGTGGGTGCTCACCTCCCGCCCCCTTGCTCATACTCCAGTGGATCCCGGCGTCCAAGGGCGGCAAAGCCCTGGAGGCGCAGCCGGCAGGCGTCGCAGCGCCCACAGGAGCGACCGGAAGGGGCGGGCGAGTAGCAGGTCCAGGTCAATGAGTAATCGACCCCCAGCGAGAGACCCAGCTCGATGGTGGCGGCCTTGGTGAGCTCCATGAGGGGCGCGTGAACTCGAAATCGCGCTCCCTGGGTACCCTGGCGGGTGGCCTCCTGGGCCAGGGCCTCGAAGGCTCGCACGAACCCGGGCCGGCAGTCGGGGTAGCCCGAGTAGTCCACCGAGCTCACCCCCAAAAACAGGTCGAGGGCGCCCAGGGTTTCGGCCCAGGCCAGGGCCAACGACAGCAGGATGGTGTTTCGAGCCGGGACGTAGGTCACAGGGATACCCTGGCCTATCTCTTGCTCTGAGCGGTCCTTGGGCACGGGGATGTCGTCGGTCAGGGCCGAGCCACCGATGGCCCGGAGGTCCAGCTCCAGCTCCAGGTGGCGACGCACTCCCTGGGAGCGGGCCACAGCCCGGGCAGCGGTCAGCTCCTGGCCGTGGGACTGCCCGTAGGCAACGGTGAGCGCGTGCACGTCAAAGCCACGGTTGGCCGCCACCGCCAGGGTGGTGGTGGAGTCCAGCCCGCCCGAGAGCAGCACAACGGCGGGTGGTCCCGCCTCACCGGTTGAGGAGCTTGCCATGCTCGTCGTGCGACCTCGCCAAGCGCCCCCGAAGGGAAGATCCGCCCACTTCGGCCTACCTGCAGATGCCGTAGGTCACCCCACCCACCTGGATGGGCTGAGAGAAGGCGGCGGTGTCGCAGGAGAGCCCTACCTCGCAGATGGATGAAAGGGTGCACCACTGGTAGCAGGTGGTGGTCGTGCCGTCACCGAAGCAGCCGTAGCCTGCCGCGCAGTAGGGCCCCACGTCCACGTCGCAAGATGCTCCGGTGGTCCCGGCCCCCACGTCCCCGTGGCAGTCGGTGAAGGTCACCTGGGTGATGGTGTGGGTGTAGA
>JAJRWW010000637.1 GCA_024276595.1 Myxococcota bacterium | reverse complement strand
CGCGAAAACCTGCTGGGGCACCTGGGGTTCGGCTGGGGAGCTCACCTGGTACGCTCGGTCGTGGTGGCCGGCCGCTTCGTTTACCGGGACCGGCAGATCCTGCTGGCCGACCCCGCTCGCATCGCCGTCCGCACCCGCGCCTCCGCCGCAGACCTCTGGAGAAGGCTTTAGCCATGAGCGACGACTTCGGAGCCCAGAGCCTCGTCCCCCCTCCGCCCCAGCCACCGCGCCCTGGCGCCCTGGCGCTCATCGGCAACACCCCCATGGTGGAGCTGGCCGCCGTGAACCCAAACCCCAGGGTCAAGCTCCTGGCCAAGCTGGAGAAGAACAACCCCGGCGGGTCCGTAAAGGATCGGGTTGGGCTCTGGATGATCGAGGCCGCGGAGGAGGCGGGCGAGCTGGTCCCCGGGAAGATCATCATCGAGCCCACCTCTGGCAACACCGGCATCGGCCTGGCCATGGTGGCGGCCATCAAGGGCTACCCCATCGTTCTCGCCATGAGCGAAGGGGTGTCAGTGGAGCGCCGCAAGATCCTGGCGGCCCTGGGCGCCCAGTTCCTCCTGACCCCAGCGGCCCAGGGCACCGACGGCGCCATCGAGCGGGCCTACGAGCTGGCCGCGGCCGAGCCGGACAAGTACTTCTTGCCCGACCAGTTCAACAACCCTGCCAACCTGGCTGCCCACTACAACGGCACCGCCCTGGAGATATGGGAGCAGACACGGGGCGAGATAACCCACTTTGTCACCACCATGGGCACAACCGGCACCCTCATGGGATGCTCCAGGCGGTTTCGAGAGCTGAACCCGCGCATCCGGATCATCGGCGTGGAGCCCTACCTGGGACACAAGATCCAGGGCCTGAAGAACCTCAAGGAGGCCTACGTCCCCGGGATATACGACGGCTCAGCCGTGGACGAGAAGATCAACATCGACGACGACGCCGCCTACGAGATGGCGCGGCGCCTGGCCCGCGAGGAGGGGTTGATGGTCGGCATGAGCTGCGGGGCCGCGGTCCACGTGGCCTGCGAGGTGGCCCAGCAGATCGAGTCCGGTGTGGTGGTCACGATCCTTCCGGACGGGGGGGAGCGCTACCTCTCCACCACCCTCTTCCAGGACACCGAGCCGGAGGCGCCGGTGTCCCAGCTCAACTTCTTCAACACCCTCAGCGGCAAGTACCAGGCCTTCGAGCCCCTGGATCCTGAGGGTCCGGTGACCATGTACTGCTGCGGTCCCACGGTGCACGCCCGAGCCCACCTGGGCCTCTTGCGTCGCATGATGGTCAGCGACACGGTGCGCCGCACGCTGGAGTTCGTCGGATACGAGGTGCGCCACGTGGTCTCCATCACGGACCTGGACGACAACACCGTGGCCGCCTCAGAGGCCAGCGGTGAGCCCATGGAGGAGCTCACCAGGCGCTTCGAGGCGGCCTTCTACGAGGACGTGGCTGCCCTCTCCATCCAGCCAGCGGCCACATACGTCAGGTCCACCGAGTCCATCGACGACATGGTCGCCCTCACCGAGGAGCTGGTGCTGGGTGGGTACGCCTATGAGAAGCTCCGGTCGGTCTACTTCAACATCGGCCGCGTGGAGAGCTACGGCGAGCTCTCCAGCAAGGACCTGGGCAAGATCAAGATCGGCGCCACCGTGGATCTGGAGCGCTACGACAAGGACGACCCCAGGGACTTCACCCTCCTGCGGCGGGCCAACCTCCAGGAGCTCCGCAAGGGGGTGGCCAGAAAGACCCGCTGGGGGAACGTGCGGCCGAGCTGGCACGTGCCGTGCAGCGCCATGGCCCGGGCCCATCTCGGAGAGCGCTTCGACATCCACATGGCCTCGGTGGACCTGATCTTCCCCCACAACGAAAACGAGATCGCCCAGAGCCGGGCGCTCACCGGCGAGTCCCAGGCGCGTTTCTGGCTCCACAGCGAGCTTGTTCTCGTGGGTGGAAAGAAGATGACCTACGCCGAGGACACCTGCGTCACCCTGCCGGACCTGGTTGCCAGGGGCTACACCCCCAGGGAGATCCGCTTCTTCTTGCTGGAGAGCCACTACCGGCAGCCCGTGCACCTGACCGACGAGCGCCTGGACGCCGCGCGGGCCACCCTCAGACGCTTCGACGAGTGCGTGAGGAACCTGCGGGCGGTGCGCTCGGACGTCTCATGCGTGACCGAGGTGGACGCCTGGATCCTCGAGATGCGTGACGGCTTTCGGCGAGCCATGCTGGAGGATCTGAACATCTCAGCCGCCCTGGCCCATCTCTTCACCCTGGTGCGCCAGGCCAACTACCTCATGGCCCAGGAGCGCCTCTGCACCCGCCACGCCAGGGAGGTGCTGGAGGCCTTCGAGCAGGTGGACCAGGTGCTCTGCATCATGTGCCCGGACGAGTCCGGCGCCACCCTCCCCGCTGACGTGGCGAGGCTGGTGGAGGAGCGGGACCGGGCCCGGAGCTCGGGAGACTTCGAGCTGGCCGACACCATCCGGGAGCGGCTCGTGGCCCTGGGCTATGTCGTGGAGGATCGCACCGACGGCACCCGCGTACGACCGCGGGTGAGCTGAGGTCCGGGTCGTGCTTGTCCAGGTGACGCCCCCATGAAGCGACCCCGGGCAGAGCCTGGCTCCGAACAGCTCCTGTCGCGGGAGACGAGGCTCGAGCCCATCTCCTTTGGAAGGTGGCGACTGCTCTTGGCCTACCCGGCCCCATACCGGGTGGGCATGTCATCCCTGGGAATGCTCACCCTGCACAGGCTCATATCCAGGCGTCCGGGCTGGGGCGTGGAGCGAGCCTTCCTCCGGACCGGCAAGGACCCCCTGGCCTCTCTGGAGACCGGCGCGAGCGGCCTGGCCTTCGACGCCATCGGGATCTCTGTTGCGCATGAGCTGCAGCTCGGCGCGGCGGCATCCCTCCTCCAGAGGCTGGGCGTGGAGCCCAGGCGGACCCGCCGAAGCACCAGCCGTGGGCGGGAGAGGTCTCCGCTCGTGGTGCTGGGCGGGCCCATGACGAGCATCAACCCCAGGCCCCTGGCCGCCCTGGCGGACCTGGTCATCGTCGGCGAGGCAGAGGATGCCATGGGCAAGCTCTGCGACGAGCTGGAGCAGGGGCTCGACCATGAGACGGGACCTGGCACCCTCGCCGATGAGCCCGGGTTCTGGTGGCCAGCAGCCGGGGCACCCCCGCCCTCGCCCCTCCGGGTCGGCAGGGATCGCCTCCCTGCGCACTCGGCCATCTGGACCCCGGACGCAGAGCTTCGGAGCATGTTCCTGGTGGAGCTAGGGCGCGGCTGCGACAGGGCCTGCGCCTTCTGCTCCACCAGCAGAGTCGCCGCCGGACGCTGCCGCTTGGTCGAGGCGGATCGCCTGCTTTCGCTCGTGCCCCAGGGGGCCGCCCGGGTGGGGCTGGTGGGGGCCGCGGTGTCCGACCATCCGCAGCTCCAGGGGATCCTGGAGGCCCTCGTGGAAGGCGGACGAGAGGTGGGGATATCCTCAATTCGCGCAGACCGGGTGAACAGGAGCCTGCTGGACCTGCTCACCAGAGCCGGGCTACGAACCCTGACCCTGGGGGTTGACGGCGCATCCGCGCGCCTCCGCTCCCTGGTGCGAAAGGGGGTCACCCAGGACCAGCTTGTGCGAGCCGCACGCCTGGCGGCGCGGGCAGGGCTCCGGCGGCTGAAGCTCTACCAGCTCGTTGGCCTGCCAGAAGAGGAGGACAGGGACCTGGACGAGCTCCTGCGCCTGACCCTGGAGCTGGGAAAGATCCTGCCGGTGACCCTGGCGATCTCCCCCTTTGTGCCCAAGCCAGGCACTCCCCTGGCCGACTCTGGCCAGGCCCCGGTCAAGGAGGTGGAGAGGCGCCTGCGGTACATTAGGCGAGGGCTCCGGGGGCAGGTACGGGTTCAGCCATCCTCGGCCCGATGGGCCTGGGTGGAGGCACAGATCGCCCGGGGCGACGAGGCCGTGGGCGAGGTGGTGCTGGACGTCTGGGAGCAGGGCGGAGGCTACTCCCACATGAAGGCTGCGCTCGCCCGGACCCGAGCGAAGGGCAAGGTGCCTTGAGCAGGCAGCCCCCTCAAGGACACTCCCCTGGCCTGGAGAGCAAGAGGACGCGCCCATCACCGCTGCCCACCAGGAGCCCTTCCTGCGCGGGTGTCGGAGCAGTGTACAGCCCCCTGGCGGCCCGACGCTTCCAAAGGAGCTCACCGCTCCTGGAGTCCAGCGCCAGCAGATGCCCGAGCCGATCACTGTGGTAGACCACGCCTCGAGCCAGCACCGGCGCTGGCGGCGTGCTCCCACGCCACGCCCCTCGGCCCCGGATGGAGCGGCGCGCGCCCCGCGCCTTGGGGAGCGGGTGTCTCCACCTGAGCCCACCGCCGGGGGTGAGCGCCAGCAGCGCCCCTTCGGTGGCCAGGTAGATGGTGTCTGCTCCAATGGCTGGCGCAGAGAGCGCGCTGTCGTACCAGCTCCTCATGCCCCCGCCCATGCGGTCGCCGTTGAGCAGCGACAGGTCGTGCAGGTAGCCGGATCCGTCCACCACTCGCAGCCCTTTCGTGGTCACGGCCGGGGGGCTCTGCACCGGGTGGCCGATGTTGAGCCTCCAGCGGAGGGCGCCCGTTCTGGCGACCAGGGCGTAGACCCACCCTCCCAGGCTCCCGAAGTAGATGGTGTCTCCAGCCAGGGCCGGCGTGCCCACCACCCCGGCCACGATGCGCCCTCTCCCAGGAGATGGCCTCCAGGTGGAGGGGGTCGCGAGCTGCCAGCGAAAGAGCCCTGACCGGCGGTCCAGGGCGGTGAGCAGCCCGTCGTCGGTGGCCACGAGCACCTGGACACCCTCCACCATTGGCCCGCCCACAAAGGGGCGTCTCCAGCGCTGAGCCCAGCGGATCCTCCCGGAGCCGGCGTCCAGGCACAGCAGCCGCCTGT
>JAJRWW010000636.1 GCA_024276595.1 Myxococcota bacterium | reverse complement strand
GTGCTGACTTTTGGCGGTCACTGGCATGTGGTAAGGTCTGGCCTCAAAGCTGCTCTTCGAGGCCGGGACATGTCCGCCATCGTCATGGTAAGCAACCACAGAGAGTCTGGAGAGGAGATCGCCCGAGAGGTGGCTTCGCGGCTGGGTTACACCCTCGTGGGTGAATCGCTCCTGGAGGATGTCGCCGCCAGGCACGCCACCACGGTCAAGAAGCTCCAGCGGGCCATGGCGGGTGATCGCAGCCTGTTCAATGCGGTTACACGGGATCGCGAGAAGGGCGTGGTCTACATCAAGGCCGCCGTGGCGGAGCTGCTCACAGGTGATAGCTTTGTGTATCATGGAGACGCCTTCTACATGGTGCCTCCGGCCATCACCCACGTGCTTCGGGTGGGCGTCGTGGCAGACGCCGACTACCGCGTGGAGCAGGGGATGGAGCGCGAGGGGCTCACCAGGGCCGAGGCCGAGGCCCTGGTGGCGCGAAGGGACGTGGAGCTGGCCCGATGGGTCACCGAGCTGTGGGGCAAGCCCGCCTGGGCTCCGAGCCTTTTCGACCTGCGAATTTCGGTTCCTTCCTGCTCCGTGCAGGAGGCGTCTGACCTTGTCTGTGATGCCATCACCCGGGATGCACTGCGCATGGTAGACACCTCGATCAAGGCGGCTGTTGACTTCGTGCTCGCCTCCAGGGTGCAGCTCGCCCTCCTGGAGAGGGGGTACTACAACAGCGAGGTGGAGGCGGACGGGGGCAAGGTGACCGTCACCCAGGTGTCGGGGCCGGTCCCCAAGGGCAAGCTAACCCGCACGGTGCACGCCCTGCGCATGGAGAGCCAGCAGGACGCGGTGGGTCCCATCGCCCGTAGCGTGGAGGGGGTCAGGGAGGTGGAGGTGCACATCGCCGCCAGGCGTCCGCCCAGGGCGCTGCTGGTGGATGACGAGCAGGAGTACGTGACCACCCTCGCGGATCGACTGGAGATGCGAGACATCGTCTCCGAGGCGGTGTACGACGGTAAGGCGGCCCTGGACGCCCTGGACGAGCAGGAGCCAGAGGTGATGATCCTGGACCTCAAGATGCCGGGCATCGACGGCCTGGAGGTGCTGCGTCGGGTGAAGGCCGAGCACCCCGATGTTCAGGTCATCGTGGTCACCGGGCACGGCTCCGGCGACGACGAGGAGCTGGCGCTGCGGCTCGGCGCCTTCGCCTATCTTCGCAAGCCGGTGGACATCTCCACCTTGGCCGAGCGCATTGCCGCCGCATCTGAGACGGCTCGACACCACGGCCAAGCCCTGCCGGACCCCGACGGCGCCCCCGACCCCGATGGCGCCCCGGGCTCGGGTCCGGGCTCCGAGCCTTGAGCCTGGGCCGGCCGCTGGGGAGGAGCCTGTCACCGGTCATGTGTCCGGGCCCAGGCGCCTGGCGCGCCCCTGCTCACAGGTAGAACAGGTAGGTCATGGTGACCAGCACCAGGACGTAGAGCAGGCTCATGCCGCCGCCGATCTTGATGTAGTCCTTGGTCCGGTAGGAGCCCGGGCCCATGTACAGGGCGTTGACTTGGTGGGTGGGAAGCAGAAAGGAGTTGGACACGCCCAGGCCCACGACGATGGCCGCCACGCGCGGGTCCACGCCTATCTGGCTCGCCATGGAGGCGCCCAGGGGCACCAAGAGGGTGCAGGCGCCCACGTTGGAGATCACCAGGCAGAACACCGTGGAGAGGCAGGCCAGCACCAGGATGAGCACCAGAGGGGTGACGCTGCTGCCCAGCGCCGACACCACCCCCGTGGCGATCCACTCGGCTGTTCCGGTTCGGTCCACAGCCATGCCCAGGGGTATCAGGCCCCCAAGGAGAAAGACCGTACGCCAGTCCACTGCCTTGTAGGCGCTCTGGATGGAGAGGACCCCCGTGAGCACCATGCCCACCGCGCCCACCATCAGGCACACAGACAGGGGGATGGGGTTGTAGGGGAGCTTCTGGAAGTAGAAGCTCGAGAGGATCATCATCCCCAGGGCGACCACGAAGCAGGTGATGGCCGCAACGGACTTGCCCGGGGCCTGCACCTCCACCTCCAGGGGCGTGATGATCCGGAAGTTCTGGTGGGCCTGCTGGAGGGTGTGCAGGTGGTCCCACCTGGCGTGGATGAGCAGCGCGTCGCCAGAGAGCAGCGGGATGTCCGACTTGTCCGAGTAGTGGGTCTTGCCCTCCCTGTGCAGGGCGAGGGTGGTCACCCCGTAGTTGGCGCGGAAGCCTATCTCCCGGATGGTGGATCCCACAAGCGAAGAGCGGGGGGAGACCACCGCCTCCACCATTCCCGCCACGGCCGGATTGAACAGATGCTTGAGCCTGGCTGGCTCGGCCAGTAGCTCCAGGCCCTTCTCTCGGGCGAAGAGCTCCACCCCCTCCCGGGGGCCGTAGACGCACAGGGACATGCCCGGGCCGATGATGTGGTCCGAGGGGGGAGCCATCTCGACCGTGCCCGTGCGCCCGGCCAGGGCCACCACGGATGTGCCGTAGAGGGTCCGCGCGTCGGAGATGGTGTTGGCCTCTCCCTGAGGAGACCAGCTCTCCGGCACCCTGATCTCGAAGGGGCCGTCCAGATAGTCGTAGAAGGAGGCCACGTCGTCGGTGGCGTCACCGCAGGAGCCGCCCTCTCCGCGCTCCTGCTGGGCCTCTGCGATCCTCGTGAGGAAGCGCCCCCCCACCGTGGAGAAGTAGATGATGCCCGAGATGACCAGGGCCAGGCCGATTGGCGTGAGCTCCAGCAGGCTGAGCTTCTCCACTCCCTCGGGGAGGATGTCATTGAGGAGAATCAGCGGGCTGGTGCCGATCATGGTGAGGGTTCCCCCCAGAATGGCGCACATGCCGATGGCCATCAAGACCTTGGAGATGGGGATCTTCATGGCCTTGCAGGCGTTCTGGATGCCGGGGAGAAAGAGCACCGCGGCGCCCGTGTTCTGCATGACCGAAGAGATCAGCGCGATGAGGGAGGAGAGGTAGATCTGCAGCCGGGTGGCGCTGGCGCCCGCGGCGCGGATCACTGGCTTGACTGCGCGTGACACCAGGCCCACCTTGTTGAGGCCCGCGCTCACGATCATCACCCCGATGATGGCGATCACCGCGTTGGAGCTCAGGCCAGTGAAGGTGGCCCTGGAGTCCAGCAGGTTCAGCAGGGGGAGCGACACCATCATCATCATGGCCACCACATCCACCCGCACCCACTCCACGATGAAGAGAAACACCGCCACCAGCAAGATCGCGATCACCGTGAGCTTGGTCCAAAGGGGGGTGTCCAGGTGGGCCCTGATCGAGACGGTGCCGCTGTCGTACAGGTGAGCTCCGGCAGCGGTCCGTAGAGGCAGCGACAGGAAAACCTGGACACGGTAGGGCTTTGCCCGCAGCCGAGAGGAGACGGAGTAAGGGATCTCCACCTTGACGGCCTTCCCCTTTGCACCCGAGAGGTCCACCGGGAAGACCCCCTCGTGCGAGGCGCCCCTGCCCTTGCCGAAGGTGACGCCGCTGGCCTTGGGGATGGAGATCCGCACGAAGGCCCGGTCCCCGGCCACGTCGAAGCCCAGGGGTGCGCTCTGCTCTCCAGGGCTCTGGCGGAGGGTCAGAGTCAGCGGCAGGGTGCCAGATGTGCCTGCCACGAAGGCCAGCCTCTTTTGGGGGACCCCAACGGAGATGAACCGGGGAGCCGGAGGGGGCCTGCGCCCTTTGCCGGCGCGCCCGCCCGAGCTGCTCTTGGCTGCCCTGCCGCCAGAGGGTGTAGGTGCCCCGGCGCCCCGCGCCGGCTCGGACCTGGAGAAGAGCCACAGCAAGAGAGCGGCCAGCAGCAGGAGGAAGATCCACAGCCGTCGGGACAGTGGCCATTTCGCCGGGGTCGAGAGCATCACGCGGTCTCCGAGCTTGGAGGCCATGATATTGATTTTTGAGTTTTTGTGGAGGAAGTTATTGGTGACTCACTTGCGGGGCGCTGTGGAGCCACCGTGTCCGGTGCTGTCGCTGCCGGGCCGAGGAGATCAGGGGGCAATCCGACGGATGTTGTCGATGGCGAAGAACCCGGGGGTGTTCATGCCCCACTCGTCGTTGTCCGTGGAGGAGAGGTAGAAGCGGAGCCCGACGATGTCTCCCAGGGAGGAGAGGTCCACCCAGGTCCACTCGTCCACCAGGTAGTCCTCGGCGTCATCAGAGAACCTGTAGTCCGCCAGGTAGAGCTCCACCATGCCCGTGGTGGCGTCGGTGGAGTCCACCCCCACGATGGAGAGCTTGTACCAGTCTGGATCCGTCCCGTCGGTGCCGCCGAACTGCTTCGAGAAGGCGTCCCCATCCCGCATGGCGAGGTAGGTGTAAGTGGTGTTGGTGAAGTAGGCGCCCGCGATGGTGTAGCCGGTGTCGGTGTCGAAGAGCAGCTCGGGGGTGGTGCCCATGTAGCCCTGGTATCCCAGGCCGTAGGTTTGGGAGCCCTCCGCTCCAACGCCGGTGATGGCGCTGTACTGGTTGCCGGGCCCAGGGGTGGTCGTGTCGGTCGTGGAGGAGTAGGCGAAGCCCTCCCAGTAGGGGCCGTAGGTGTCGTCGTAGTAGTTCCAGAAGGTGGCCTCCCCGCTCACGAAGGTGTGCACCCCGGTGGCGTCCCCGGTCCAGTGGGAGTCGGCTCCCAGGCCGAGGTCCTCGAAGGTCACCAGGACCGTGGTCACGCAGACTCCGTCCGGCTCGAGGCAGGTCTCCGTCTCCAGGCAGTCCACGGCCGTGCCCACCTGGCAGAGCCCATCGGCGCCGCAGGTCTCCTCGCCGTTGCAGGCCAGGCCGTCATCACAGTCTGCATCGCCCGTGCAGGCCGCCACGCAGTCGTCGGCCACCATGACGAAGTCGCTGGCGCACTCGTCGCAGGCGTCACCGGCGTAGCCATTGTCGCACTGACATGTGCCGTCGGTGGGGTCGCAGGTCCCGTGGTCGCCGCAGCTTACCTCGGCGCAGGGATCACTGTTGTTGTTTCCTCCGCTGTCGTCGTCGGAGCAGCCAGCCAGGGCCGCAGCAAGCGCCAGCAGGGGCCATGTGAGTTTGAGGGTGCTTCGCATCTGTCGTCTCCTTGGGTCTCGCGACCGGTTTGCCGTGGACCCCGCCACGGCGGTGGATGTCGCCTGGGTCCGTCCTGGGGTGTCCGGTGCGGGGGAGGGGAGATGCGCGGCGCCGGGGGGCAACCGGCGGCTCCTGATCCTCCACCCCGGAGGACGGATCCAACACCTGGGCCGGTCTACTGGCTCCCGGATCATTCTCCAGCGGCGCCTTCCCGGCGAGGCGACCGGCTCTCCGATCCTCCTCCTCGCCAGTGGCGATAGTGCCGCCTTCGTACCCGGTTACAGTGGCGGGGGCCGCGCCGGACTCACACCGGCTTCCCGAGGACGCACCTGCGAGGTGACGCCCGCCCAGGCGTACTGATTCGACAGCCAGGCAAATAGCCCATGGGAGCCGATGTTGTCAAGGGGCTCTGAGGCCGGTCGGCCCCGACGCACGAGCGGTCACAGGCTGCCTACCCCGGTGAGGTCATTGCTCTATGACCAGCTCCTGGGGATTGTTGGGGTCCACTCGAACGGAGACCTTGGTCCCCGGGGCGAAGCTGGCGAGCTGGTGAGCGTCCAGGTACATCTTCACGGATGCGTCGTAGGGAGCCTGGTCCTTGAGCTGGACGGAGAGGTGAATGCGCATCTGTGGCACGTCGTTGACGGTGGTGCCCGTGCGAGAGAGGTTGGTGACGGTGGCCGTGGCAGGGACGCCGTGTACACGGAGGTAGGCCGCCTTGGCGGCGGCTAGCTTGGCCTTCCTGCCTATGGTCGCCATGATGAACCCGGTGATTAGTAGCGGGATGGCCGCGGCGCCGAGCCCATCTGAGAGACCCGCCGGCAGCAGCCTTAGCACCGAGTCGGCGCCGAGCGACTGCAGCATGAAGACCAGCCCGCCGAAGAGCCCGGGGATGAGCATCGCGAGGCCCACGTAGTAGAAGATGGATCCGATGCCGCCGCTGGCCACGCTGGCCGAGGCCTTGGCGGCCATCTGGTTGGCCTTGGCCTGAGCCAGGGGAAAGCTCTGCTGGCAGAGGCCCCAGTCCTGGTATCGGCCGATCACCTTGGTGACCATCTTCTGGCCCGCGCCGTGGCCGGCCAGCATGAGGGCCGTTAGCTGCTCGGTGGCCGCCTCCAGGTCTCCGATCCGCTCCAGGGCGTTGGCTCGAAAGATTATCGCCAGGGGCTCGATGGTGTCCATGATGGGGACGTCCTTCAGGCCGCGCCCCAGGGTGTCGACCACCCCCTGGAAGTTGCCGGTGGCCGTGTCCATGAAGGCCCTGGAGATGCGCCAGGACGAGTCCATCTCCAGGTCCTCGGAGCGAGGATCGCATGGCGCCAGCCACTGCTCTGCCGCTTGCAGATCCCCGTCTCTCGCGGCGAGGCGGCACAGGTAGCCGCGTAGGGACTGCTTGTGCCTGGGCAGGGTGACGACGTCCAACGCAGACTCGAACAGGGCCCGCTGGCGGCTGGTGTCCCCCTTGACAAAGAAGTGATTCGCCAGCGCCATGGTCAAGAACATGAGGCGTTCAGCCACAGCCGGGTTGGGGGCGGTGCGGAGGGCGCGGCGGCTGTCCTGCCAGATCTGCACCGCCTCGTCCACCTTCCACTCCACCAGCTCTCCCTGCTCGAAGAGGCCGGCGATCTCGTCGGGGGGCATGGATGGCTTGCCGTCCTGGGCCGCCAGCCGTGCCATGCGCTGCTGCTCGTTTCCGGCCGCAGCGCCGTGCACACCCGCCAGGGGGTTCTCGTCCCGGGGCAGCAGCTCGTTGGACACTCCGCAGTAGCCGCACTGCACATGCCCTCCGCCCACGGCCACCTCGAGGGGCGCTCCGCACTTCTCACACATTGCCACGCGGGTCTGATAGCTGTAGCTGGAGCTCATTGGGTGAGTCCTTTCCCTGGGCCTTGTCGGCTGTTTCAGTTGGCAGGCGCT
>JAJRWW010000635.1 GCA_024276595.1 Myxococcota bacterium | reverse complement strand
GCCGTCTCCTTGCCACGGCCCGGGATCTCTCCAATGCGCCGATGTATCAGCATTGCCCTGCTTTCCCTCGCCGGAGTCTGCCTGGCGCCGCGGCTGGCGCCGCGGCTGGAGCCTCGCCTGGAGCTGGCCCAGGTCGCGGCGTCGCCGGCGCCAGCAGAGCCCCCAAGGGAGGAGGAGCACCATCTTGGTCCGGGGCCACAACCAGCGCTGCGAGCCAGCTCGCCACCTCGGATCCTGCCCCGCTGGGAGACCGACCGGGAGCGGCGGGCTCGCCTGCGCAAGGACAGCGCAGAGGACACCCGTGCCTTTCGGCTGAGCCATCCGGAGCTGTACGGGGTAACCGAGCCCCCGAGGACAGTCCTCCGCCAGCGGGCCGAGTACGACCCCGTGGAGGCCATCTACTACGCCTGGATGCCAGGGGTCTTCGACGCCTTCTTCGGAGCCATCACCTCCAACTTGCTCGACCACACCCAGGTGCAGGTTCACCTGCTCCACCACGGCCCCGGGGACCGGAGCCTGCTGGAGTCCCTCATCTCCGACCTGGGCCACGACCCGGCCGAGGTGACCTTCGTGGACGTCTCGACCCTGGGTGACTACTACGTCTGGCAGACCGAGTACCCCTTCGACGCCTCCCTGGAGAGCTTCTGGATCGTGGACTGGGGTCCCGCCTTTGTCACGGACGCCTCCGGGCTGCTGTCCGTGGTGGACCTCCGCTACTACGCCATGCGGGTCAACGACGACTCTGTGCCCACCAAGCTGGCCTCATCCATGGGTGTCAACGTGTACCGGCCAGACATCTCCATGGAGGGTGGCAACCTGCTGTCAGACGGCCGCGGGACCTGCTTCACCACCGGCATGGTGGTGGCCGAGAACGGCCCACAGAGCCAGCAAGACGTGGACGGGATCCTCCGAGACTACCTCGGCTGCGAGAAAACCATCTGGCTGTGGCCCCTGCTGGGCGAGCCCACCGGGCACGTGGACATGTTCTTCAAGAACGCCTCGGCCACCACCGTGGTGCTGGGAAGCTACGACCCGGCGGTGGACCCGGACAACTCCTGGCTGCTGGAGCAAAACAGGCAGATCCTGGAGGCGGAGAGCAACGACGATGGAAGCCCCTTCGAGATCCTGCGGGTTGCAATGCCCGACAACCAGGACGGGGTCTGGCGCACCTACACCAACGGCATCGTCGTCAACGACCTGGTGCTCGTCCCCACCTACCCGGACCACGCCACCGGGGAGGCATCCGCCATGGCCGTGCTCCAGCAGGCCTTCCCCGGGCGGCTGGTGCTCGGGCTAGACAGCGAGGCGATCATCTGGTGGGGAGGCGCCATCCACTGCGTGACCCGAACCCGGCCGGCGGCAACCCAGGGACAGGCGCAGCCCCCACCGGCCTTCCTTTGCGGGGGGGACATCGACTGCACCACCGGCTGTGGCGAGCTGACCGAGGTGGGAGACTGCCTGTTCGGGATCCCGGTGTACTGCGAGGGGGGCCAGGTGCACACGGGCCTGTGCCCCCCCGAGCAGCGCTGCGGCTGGCTCCAGGCCGGCGGCTACTTCGACTGCGTGGATGCGGGCTGCGGCGACATCCCGCCCGCAGGGGAGTGCCACGCCCCGACGGGCTGGGACGAGGTGGTGGTTACCTGCTCTGCCTCGGGCTTCGCCCAGGGCGACCGCTGCCCCCCGGGGAGCCTCTGCGGCCTGGACGCGCAGGGCGTGGCGAGCTGCCAGCCATGCACGGACAACGCCTGCGACCCGGGTGATCTGGGCTGCGACGGGGACGGAGACGCATGGACCTGCGGCCTGGTGGACGGCGGAGACAACTGCCTGCGGGTCATCTCCACCCAGTGCCCGGCGGACAGCCCTTGCGAGGAGGGCCGGTGTCGCTGCACCGACCTTTGCCAGCTCGGGGAGCGGGGCTGCGACGAGGACGGAGACGCCTGGACCTGCGGCGAGGCAGCCGACGGAGACGACTGCCTGGACCGAGTCTCCTCTCCGTGCAGGGCAGAGGAGACCTGCGTGGCCGGTGTCTGCCTCTGCCACGACCAGTGCCAGCTCGGGGAGCGGGGCTGCGACGAGGACGGAAACGCCTGGACCTGCGGCGAGGCGAGGGATGGAGACGACTGCCGCGACAGGATGGTCACCGCCTGCGGGGTGGGGACCCGCTGCCAGGACGCCACCTGCGTGGTCACCCTGAACCCCCAGCAGGGCTGCGGCTGCCAGAGCGCCGGCGCCGGTGCGACGGGCTGCATGGGCCGCGGGACCGATGGCGCTGCGGGAAAAGACGCGGCGCTGGGCCTGCTGTTCGGCCTGCTGGGGCTATACTGGCGCCGCAGGCGCCCCGGAGGAACCCCATGACCGACACCCTCTCACTGGCCATCTCCGGCGCAGCCGGACGCATGGGCACCGAGCTCCTGCGCCTCGTGGAGGCCGCCCCCGACCTCTCCCTGGCCGCCGCCCTGGAGCGGGAGCACCACCCCAAGGTGGGCGATCTCTACCAGGGGGATCCCTCCACCGCCCTCCGGTCTGCCGACGTGCTCATAGACTTCACCCTCGCCGACGCCGCGCCGGCGCTCTTCAGAGCCGCCGCCGAGGCGAAGGTGCGGATAGTGAGCGGCACCACCGGGCTGGGCCCGGAGGGAGAGGCGGCCCTGGAGGAGGCCGCCCAGAGGGTGGCAGTGATCCACTCCCCCAACATGTCCCTGGGTGTCAACATGCTCCTCGCCCTGGTGGAGCAGGTGGCCGCCAGCCTGCCTCCGAGCTACGAGGCCGAGCTGGTGGAGCTGCACCACAGGCACAAGCGAGACGCCCCCTCCGGCACGGCGCTGGCGCTCCTGCGCGCCCTCCGCAGGGCCAGGCCCGCCCCTCGGGAGGCAGACGTCTTCGGCCGCCACGGCGACCTGGAGCCGCGCAAGCCCACCGAGGTGGGGGTGCACGCCGTCCGCGGCGGCGAGGTGGTGGGGGAGCATCGGATCTTCTTCTTGGGAGACCACGAGCGGTTCGAGCTCTGCCACGTGGCCCAGAGCCGCGCGGCCTTTGCCCAGGGCGCAATCCAGGCGGCGCGCTGGCTCGCGCAGCGGCCCCCTGGCCGCTACCAGATGCGCCAGGTGCTGGGCCTTTGAGGAGACGCAATACAACCAACAGGTAGAGGGAGCCCCGAGCCATGAGACGATCACTGTCTGCGACTGCAGCCCTGTTGCTTCTGCTGGCCACCTCGCCCGCAGGGGCCACTCCGCCCAACGGCTTCGGCAACCAGTGGGTCCGGGACCACCCCTTCACCCTCATGGGGCTGAACATTTTCGCCGCCAACCTGGAGGTCAGCGAGTACAACGGCGCCGGCTTCACCACCCTGCTGGCATGGGAGGAGATTGGGCAGCAGACAGCGACCGCCGCGGCAGGCGGCCTCACCTGGTACGCCCACATTCGGCCCGCTGATCAGGGCCCAGACGCCTTCCTCCAGAACCTGGTCGCCAGCGCCGCGGTGAACGCAGGCGGCCTCGGCTGGCTGCTGCACGACGAGCCGAGCTACCTCCAAATGAGCGGGATCGGCAGCGCCGCCCAGTGGATCCGGCAGAGCTACCCGGGGACACCGGTGTTCGGCAACGCCTTCCCCTCCTACGCCAGCCCGGCGCAGCTATACGGTGACGGATCCAACCCGGGCTACACCTTCAGCGCCTACCTCGACGACTTCATCTCCATCATCGACCCCGACATCCTCATGTACGATCACTACCCCTTTCAGGCGGACGGAGGCACCACCGACGGCTTTTTCTCCGACCTAATGATGGTCCGCGCGAAGGCACTGGCTGCCAACATCCCCTACTGGGCCTTCATCCAGTCCTGGGCCAACGCCGGCTCCCGGCTGCCCAGCGAGTCGGACCTCATGATGCAGATCTTCGCGCACCTGGCCGCCGGCTACTCCGGGCTGTGCTACTTCACCTACGACCACTGGGACGACGGCGGGCTGCTGGACCCGGCCGGAGCACCCACGGCCCTTTACCATACCGCCGCAGACGTGAACGCCGAGGTGCTGAACCTGGCCCAATCCCTGCGCTATCTCACCAGCGTCGATGTCCGCTACCTCCAGGGAGAGTATCTCCTCTTCGGGTTCATCCTGACCGACAACCCCGTCCCCAGCGGCATGACCGCCTGGTCGTCGGGGGCAGGAGGAGACCCCCACATCCTGCACGCGGACGTGGACAGCTCCGACCCGGCAACCTACGGCGAGGGCAACGACGGGCTCATGGGCTTCTTCGTCGACGACCTGGGCCGGCGCTACCTGATGCTGGTGAACCTCTCCCACGGGGCTGGCCTGGACGCCGCCGCCGCGAGCCTGCCCCTTTATGTGCAGTTCGACAGCAGCACAAGCGAGCTGCTGGAGCTGGACCCGGAGACCGGGCAGCAGGTGCTCGTGCCCCTGGTGAGCAACCGCCTGGATGTCACCTTGCGGGGGGGAAGCGGCAGGCTTTTCAAGTACAACGACGGCCCCTTCGCGCCCGACGAGGGGCCTGGCCCGGACGCTGGGGTCGACGCGGGCCCGCCAGGTCCTGACGCATCGGGCAACGACTCTACCGCGCCCCCTCCCGACGGGACCACGTCCGACGATGCCGGAGACGCTGGTGGCCACCTGAGGCCCGATGGGAGCGCCAGCGCCGACGCCGGGGACAGCGAGGCCCATGCACAGCAGGGCTGCGCCTGCCGATCTGGAGGCAGCGGCCCCATGGGCTCCATCCTCGTGCCGCTGCTTCTTTTGCTGCTGCTGCGGCGAGGCGCCAGGAGCCGGAGGATCGATTGAGCGGCGTCGGCAAGACAACCTGCTCCTGGCTCGGAACCGCCGGGTGGATGATCCGCCACAAGGACACAACCGTGGTCTCGGACCCCTACCTCTCGAGGCCGCCCGGCGTCACCCCATTTCCCTTGAGCGGTGAGGACCTGGCCGTGGCCGACGCGCTGCTTTGCACCCACGGACATTTCGACCACGCCTTCGACCTGGAGCGGGTGGCGCGGCTCTGCGACGCACCCATCTGGGCTCCGGAGGTGGTCTGCCAGCGCCTGCGGGCGGGGGGCATAGACCCGGCCAGGCTGCACCCGAACGAGAGCGCCATACCAGCGCAGGCGGGAGATGTGGGCCTGGAGGTGGTGCCCTCCGAGCATATCCGCTACGACCTGCCCCTGGCGGCCAGGACCATTGGCGCGGCCGTGGCCGGGGGCACCTTCTGGTCCCTGGTGGACCTGGGTCTGGGCTGGCCCATGGGCTCCAACTCGGACTACCTGCTGTCGGCCGGAGGCATCCAGATCTATCTCTCCGGCAGCCTCGGCCAGAGCTCCGATGAGCTCCGCCGCCACAGGCCAGACGTGGCCCTGCTGCCCTACAACGGCCGCACGGACATGGACCGCCAGGTCGCCCGCGCCGTTGAGAGCCTGAGGCCGCGGCTGGTGCTGCTCCACCACTGGGACGACTTCTACCCCCACTTCGCTCCGCCCCAAGACCCTGCCGCCGCCCTGCCGCTCCTGCGACGCAGCTTCCCCTCGACTCGCTTCCAGGTGGCCCGCCTGGCCAGCCCGCTCCTTCTGCAGGACCTCCTCTGAAGGCTGGCACCGCGGCCTGCCGAGGACCCCGGGCAATTCCCGGTTGAACATGCCCACCCTTTCGACCTATGCTCTCGGGCAAATCCACGAAAGGAACACACCATGCGCCACCAAGCCTCTTTTCGGAAGCTCCCCCTGCTGGGACTGCTCGTCGCCGTCGCGGTGCTGCTCGACGGGGAGGCCAGGGCCGAGTGGCCGCCCCCCGACGACGATCAGCTCGACCTCTCCGATCAGCAGTACTGGCCCAACGACCCCGGCTACGAGTCGGTGTGGGAGCACTTCAGCTTCCTCCCGGCAGAGACGGTGGCCAGGATCTCCGCCTACAGCCCCTACGAGGTGCAGATGGGCTCGGGGGTGCACGCGGACCGTGCCTGGCAAAAGACCACGGGCGACAGGAGGGTGATCATTGCTGTGGTGGACTCCGGGATCCGCTGGCGAGAGCGAGAGCTGGTCAACAAGTTCTACCTCAACGCGGGCGAGCTGCCCCCACCGGACGCCGGCTGCTCCGGTGACGGGTCCACCTTCGATGTGAACCAGGACGGCTTCTTCAACGTCCAGGACTACACCACCAACACCGGCCCCGAGCAGCCGGTGGACGTGTGCGACACGGCGCTGCTGTCTCACCCCGGGGGCTGGGACATAAACGGCAACGGCATGTTGGACCCCCAGGACCTCATCGCCATCTTCTCCGACGGGGTCGATGACGATCTCAACGGCTACACGGACGACATCTCCGGTTGGGACATCTACCAGATGGACAACGACCCGGAGGACGAGACCGACTACGGCCACGGGACCGGAGAGGCCAAGGACTCCGGGGCAGAGGGCAACAACGGCATCGGCGACCTGGGCGTCTGCCCCGACTGCACCATCTTGATGGTCCGGTCGGGCGAGTCCTACATGACCGACGTGAACGACTTCGCCATGTCGGTCATCTTCGCGGTGGACACGGGAGCCTCCGTGATCCAGTCCGCCCAGGGTTCGATCAACAACTCCAACTTCAGCCAGGACGCCATCGACTACGCGTGGAACAACGACGTCACCCTCGTGGTCAGCGCGGCGGACGAGGACAGCTTCCACCACAACTTCCCCGGGAGCGTGAACCACACGGTCTACGTCCACTCCATCCAGCACGACTCCTTGAGCTGGCGGGAGGCCAAGACCTTTCTGAACTACTGCAACTGCACCAACTACGGCGCCCAGCTCCTGCTCTCCACCCCGGGGTCGAGCTGCTCCTCCGAGGCGGTGGGCCGCACATCGGGCATCGTGGGCCTCATCTACTCCATGGCGCTGCGCGAGGACGTCCCCTTCCCGGACGGCGCACCCAAGGCCACGGACCACCTGGGCGCCCGACGCCTCCGCGCCGACGAGGTTCGCCAGCTTTTGCTCACCACCGTGGACGACATAAACGACCCGGCGACCCACAACGACCCGGAGCGCTATCCCACCCGAGAGGGCTGGGAGATGCGCTTTGGCTACGGGCGCCCGAACGTGGGCCGAGCCGTGCGCCAGATCGAGGCGGGGCGCATCCCGCCGGTTGTGGACATCACCACCCCCTCCTGGTTCCACGTGCTCGTCCCGGAGCAGACCCCCCAGGTGCAGATCCTGGGCGAGGTCTCCTTCCGCGACACCATCTACGACTCGGTGGACTGGGTGCTGGAGTGGGCGCCCGGAATCGAGCCGGACGACGGGGACTTCACCACCATCGCCTCTGGCGACTCCATGACCTCCAACCTGAACGGGGTCATTGGCACCTGGGACATCTCCGGGCTGGTGGTGGACAACCCCGACCAGCCCGCCCCTGACCGGGGCGTCAACCGGCACATGGTGACCCTCCGCCTGCGGGCCGTGACAAACTCCACCAACAGCGACCTGGACGGCGTCCAGGGAGAGCTGCGCAAGGCGGTGCAGGTCATAAGTGATCCGGACTTGCTGCCCGGCTTCCCCATCTTCCTCGGGGCCTCCGGCGAGGCGCCTCCTCGCACCGCAGACATGGACAACGACGGGGTCCGCGACATCATCTACGCTGACGCGGACGGCTACGTGCACGTGATCCGCGGCGACGGAACCGAGGTGCCAGGCTGGCCCCAGCCGGTGAATCTCTACCCGGCGCTGGACCCGACCAACCCGGACAACCACCTCCAGTCCTCGGCGTTCCAGTCGGGCGAGATGCACGCTGAGTACTACTCCTCCATCGCCATCGCCGCCCCGGCAGTGGCGGACCTGGAGGGAGATGGAGACGTGGAGATTGTCGTCGTCAACCACGACGGCTGGGTGCACGTGTTCGACTCGGCCGGCAACCAAAAACCCGGGTTCCCCGTGGAGCTGGATCGCAGCCTCACCACCGACATAAATGAGTTTCACAACGTGGACAGCGGCATCATCGCTGCGCCCGTTGTGGAGGACATGGACGGGGACGGGGACTACGAGATAGTGGTGGGCGGCATGGACGGCTACGTTTACATGTGGCACCACGACGGCACCCTGGACCCGGGCTTCCCGGTCAAGCTCTGGCTCCCCGGGGACGAGGACTTCGGGCGTATCGTGTCCGCTCCCTCAGTGGGCGACATCGACAACGACGGCTCCATGGACATCGTCCTGGGCTCAAACCAGACCCGCAACGAGCAGGGGACCCTGTGGGCTCTCCATGGAGACGGCAACAACAACCCGGACGGACCATTCCTGGATGGATGGCCCATCTACGTGCTCTCCCTCAACCTGCTGCCCATAGTGGGCACGGGCATGGTGGCCGCGCCCGCCCTGGCAGACGTGGACGGCGACGGGCGGCTGGAGATAGCCGTCGCTGGCATCGCCGGACCCACCAAGCTCTTCGACTCGGACGGCTACCTGTACAGAGCGGTGGAGAACGGCACCCCCGCCGACCCCCTGCTCGCCTTTGGCCCTGCATCAGACTCGGCGGACATGCCCATGCAGGTGTTTTTCACCAACGCCGCCTTCGGCGACCTCAACAACGACGGCCGGCTGGACGTGCTCCAGGGCGGCGGCGGCATGCTGCTGGCCGCCGCCATGGTGGCGGGGGGGACTCGCATGGACTTCGACCACCTCCTGGGCGCCTGGGACGCGCGAAGCGGCCGCTTCCTGTACTCCTTCCCCAGGCGCATGGATGACTACCAGTTCTTCCTCAACCCGGCGGTGGCCGACCTGGACAACGACGGCCTGCCCGAGGCCATCCACGGCTCTGCTGGCTACTTTGTCCACGCCTTCAACCGCTACGGCCAGGAGCCCGATGGGTGGCCCAAGTTCACCGGCGGCTGGGTGGCGGCCTCCCCCTGCGTGGGGGACGTGGACGGGGACGGAAACCTGGACGTGATCACTGGCACCAGAAACGGCTGGCTCTTCGCCTGGCGCACCAACGGATCCACCTCTGGCAGGATCGACTGGGAAGGCTACAAGCACGACAACCGGAACACGGGCAACTACAACACACCCCTGGAGCAGGGCACCAAGGAGCTGCCGGACAACTCCGACATTGACAACGACGGCATCCCCAACACAGAGGATGAGGACATCGACGGAGACGGTATCCTCAACTCCGACGACGACGACGTGGACGGCGACGGCGTCCCCAACGCCTTCGACTTTGACGACGACGGAGACCTGATCAGCGATGAGGACGACGACACGCCCACTGGCCCGCAGACCCAGGACTCCACCAACGTCTCCTCCAGCAAGGGCTGCGGCTGCGCCACCGGCTCCGCGCCGGAAGCCGGTCTTCCCTTCGGCTTGCTTTTTGGCCTGCTGGGGCTCGCATTGTGGAAAAGACGCCGGTAGCGAGGCCTGGCACCGGACAGCCTCTCTCCCGCGGACACCGTAGCCGCAGCGTGCCACCATGACCTTCATGCCTCTGGACCTCGTCGAGCAGCTACCCCAGGAGATCGCTCCTGAGGAGGTTACCCACCACGTGCCGGTGGGGCACGCCCCTGGGGGGCTTTTTGGAGAGACCCACCTGCTGGCCCACCGCGGCAGGCTGCTGGCCTTCTGGCGCGGCTCCATGCTCACCCCCTACAGGCAGATCCCGGTCTCGGAGGGCCTTGCCCCCCGGCTGGAGCGAGGCTCTTTCAGCTCCACTCTCTGGCTGTCCACCGCCGCGGGCCAGGAGTCGGTGGAGCTCTCCATGTTCGAGGTGGACGCCGCCGCCGAGCTCCTGCGGGCGCTCTTTCCCCAGGCCTTCCCGACCGAGCACGACGACGGGGAGAGCGCCTCGAAGGCGCCCGAGCCCCCTGAGCCCCCAGCGGCCGAGCCCGAGCCTTCTGAACTCCCGGCGGCCGAGCCCGAGCCAGCAATGCCCCCGCCCGTGCCCGAGCCAGCAATGCCCCCGCCCGTGCCGACCAGGCCAGCTCCGCCCCCCGTTCCCAACTCCACCGAGGGCCAGCCTCCTGACTCTGCTGAGAGCAGCTCGGCCAGCGAGCGCCGCGACCGCGAGGCCGAGGCGGCCCTCCTGGAGCGCCGCCTCCAGGAGGATCCCCATGACATTGTGACCAGCCTCTCCCTGGAAGAGATCTACCGGGACACGGGCGATGACCTTCGCCTCGCCAGGCTGCTCTCCGCCCGCGTGGACATTCTGGAGTCCCCCGTGGAGCAGGTGGAGACCCTCTGGGAGGTGGCCCACATCCACGCCAGCTCCGGCGACCCGGAGCAGGGCCTGAAGACCCTGATGCTGGCCTACCTCATGGACTACACGAACCGGGCGACTGTCTTCCGCATGGAGCAGTTGGCCGACGAGCACGGGCTGTGGAATCTCCTGCTTTCCGAGCTCAACGACCTGGTGCAGCGAGTGGACGAGATCTCCACTCGGGCCGGCATCCTCGTGCAGATGAGCCGCTGGTACAGGAGAGTCTACAGCCGCACCGACTACGCAGACGCCTGTCTGATGCACGCCAAGCGCCTGGACCCACAGCACCCCGCGGTGCTGGCTGCCCTAGGTGAGCTCGCCTACTGAGCCCTGGCCTCGCACCAGGTCGTCCTGGGCGGGGTCGTCCTGGGCGGGGTCGTCCTGGGCGGGGTCGTCCTGGGCGGGGTCGTCCTGGGCGGGCGGCCCGGCTGGGGCTCGCCAGGTCCTGGCTGGATCTCCCGGGTAGACGTCTTCGTCGTGCCGGGGCGGAGCCGGGGGCTGTCTGCAACCGGCAAGGGCCCATGGCTCTCGGCGGCGACGCCCCAGCAGCACGAGCGCCCCAAGCACTACCAGGAGCCACCAGAGCCCCTCCTCCGAAGAGCCGGAGCCACGACAGCCGCAGCCGCTGCCGTTGCCCGCCCCGCTGCCCTCCAGGCCACAGTCAGCGCTGCAGCCATCCCCGGCCACGGTGTTGCCGTCGTCGCACTCCTCCACCCCCACGTTCAGGTAGCCGTCCCCGCAGGTGTTCTCCTGGCAGGTGGTCAGGCAGCCGTCCAGGTCCTCCGTGTTTCCGTCGTCGCACTGCTCCCCCGGGTCGAGCAGGCCATCTCCACAGCTTGGCAGCTCGCAGGCGTTGGAGCAGCCGTCGTCGTCGTCGCCGTTGCCGTCATCGCACTCCTCCACCCCCACCTGCACGAAGGCGTCTCCGCACCGAGCGGCCACACATCCCGCCACGCAGCCGTCGTCGTCCTCACCGTTGCCGTCGTCACACTCCTCCACCCCGGCCTGCATGTGACCGTCACCGCAGGTGGCCAGCACACAGCCCGCAACGCATCCATCGGTGTCATCGTCGTTGCCGTCGTCGCACTCCTCCACCCCCACCTGCACGTAGCCATCCCCACAGGTGGCCAGCTCGCAGGTCACGAGGCACCCGTCCGTGTTGTCGCTGTTGCCGTCATCGCACTGCTCCACTCCGCCCTGCACGAAGCCATCCCCGCAGGCGGCCAGGAGGCACGAGTTGAGGCACCCGTCCGTGTTGGAGGCGTTGCCGTCGTCACAGGCCTCACCGGGATCCACCACCCCGTCCCCACAGGTGGCCAGACCGCAGCTATTGCTGCAGCCGTCATTGTCCACCGAGTTGCCGTCGTCGCAGGCCTCGCCGGTGTCGGTCACGCCATCGCCGCAGTGGGCGGACTGGCAGCTCGTGCGGCAGGCGTTGGGAAGCGTGTCGGAGTTGGCGGATCCGTTGTCGCACTCCTCCCCCGCCTGGACGATACCGTCTCCGCAGGTGGGCAACCCGCAGCCATTGCTGCAGCCGTCGTTGTCCACCGAGTTGCCGTCGTCGCAGGCCTCGCCGCTGTCGGTCACACCATCACCGCAGGTGGGCAGCTCACAGCTAGT
>JAJRWW010000634.1 GCA_024276595.1 Myxococcota bacterium | reverse complement strand
TGACGGCTTCATCATCCCAGAGGTGGGTCGCCTCCAGGACTACCTGGAGTTTCTGGACGTCAAGGAGAGGTTCGGCGTTCATGGAGACGACTAGCAGAAGCCGGCTGCCGGCGGGCACGCGCGGCCACCGCGCCGGAAGCCGAGCTCGGGTCATCTCCTCCGGGCGACTGCCCCACGGCTGTGAGCCCAGGTGGCCAAGGGGGGTCGGCGGTGCAGGCCACCCATGAGTCCTATCGAGAGGTCCTCGACGACCTGTTTCGGCTGCGCCGCTTCGGTGTGAAGCTGGACGTGCTCGGGCCCCGGCGCGCCCTTGCTCGCATGGGTGATCCCGCCCGAGGCCTCCCAGTGATACAGATCGCGGGCACCAACGGCAAGGGGTCGGTGGCGGCCATGGTGGAGGCGCTCTTGCTCTCCGGCGGGCTGAGAGTCGGGCTCTTCACCTCGCCGCACCTGTGCCGCTTCACAGAGCGGATCCGGATCCAGGGCAAGGAGATCTCCCAAGAGGAGATCGTCTCCCACTATCGCCGGGTGCGCGCCGAGGCCCCAGAGCTCACCTTCTTCGAGGTGGCCACGGCCATGGCCGCGCTGGCCTTTGCGAGCCACTCGGTGGATGTGGCTGTGGTGGAGGTGGGCCTGGGAGGGAGGCTGGATGCCACCAACGTCTTCGATCCCGTGGCCATCGGCATCGCCCCCATCGGCCGGGAGCACACCGCCTACCTGGGCCAGGACCTCGACCGGATCGCCTGGGAGAAGGGGAGCCTCATGCGCCCGGGGGTGCCCACGGCCACCACCGCCACCGACCCGGCGGTCCTGCGAGTGCTGCGCCGCCTGGCAGAGGTCAAGGGCGTGAACCTGCAGGTTTACGACCGTGACTTCGGCGTGGAGAGTGCCGCCGAGGGAAAGCTGCGCTACCACGGCCCTGGCGGAGACCTGGCCGTGCTGCCGCCTCCCCTGCTGGGCCCCCACCAGGCTCAGAACGCGGCCCTGGCCCTCGCCCTCGTGGGCTCGCTGCCCACCCACCTGCATCCGGGCCGGCCAGCGCTCCTGGAGGGGCTGGCCAGGGTGAGCTGGCCCGGGCGCATGGAGCTGCTCTGCAGCCCGCCCTTGCAAGGGCCACCCCGAGTCCTGCTGGACGCGGGTCACAACCCCCAGGCCGTGCAGACTCTCCTCGCCGCCCTGGAGGGAGTGGAGCGCGAGCGCACCCTGGCGGTGGTGGCCACCATGGTGGACAAGGAGAACTCCTGGCTCCTGCCCGAGCTGGTGGGAAACGTCGACCGCGCCTGGCTGACCCGGGTGCAGTACTACCGTGGCGCCGAGCCGGCCCAGCTCCTCGAGCTCCTCCCGGCGCGCCTCCGCCCCCGGGCGGTGCTGTGCGACGACGTGCCCACCGCCCTGGACCAGGCTCGTGCGGAGGCGGCGCCAGAGGACCTCGTGGTCGTTGTGGGATCTGTTTTCTTGGTGGGGGAGGCCCGTGCGTATCTTCTGGAAGAGCCCACCGATCCAGTGAAGGTCACCGACCCGGTCGCCACGCGGTAGCCCGCTCCGTGACGCAGCAGGCCGCAAGGCCGCTCGCACCCAGCCTGGCGGAGCGTCGGATCAGCGCCGTGGCGCGAGAGCCTTGGGCACCCAGCGCAGGGGCAGCGCCAGGGAGGGGATGGTGGCGTCCCGCCTGAGGGTCTGGCTGCCCTGCCCCCAGCTCAAGGTGAGCAGGCCGGCGGAGAGGGTGCCCTTGTAGCTGTCCAGCCGCGCCCTGTCTCCCTGAGCGCAGGGACCAGGGCGGTACAGGACGGCCACCTCCTGCAGGGCGACCTTGCTCCCCTCACGGGTGCCCCGGACCAGGTAGAGCCGCCTTCGGGTGAGCTGGGTCTTGCCGTTGCACCTGTGGCGCTGGCCCCGCCGGGCGGTGATCTTCTTTTCGCGGATGTAGAACCCATGGAGCTTGCCGGCCAGCTCCAGCAGGTTCCACTGCTCGGTGACCCGCTGGCGGGTGCCGTCTGGCCTCGGGGTGGTGGGGCCGACCCACCGGTAGTGGCCGCCGCCCATCCCGGGGCCCCAGAGGCCAGCCACCCGAGAGAGGAAGCGCTCCGAGCCACAGCGCAGAGCGAGGCCCCGGCCGTGTCCACGCAGGGTGCAGCGATCCAGCCGGATCTGCCTTGGGGCGCATGGGCCCGGGCTGACGAAGGCCTCCCGCTCCTCCAGCACGAACCCGGCCCCCCTGGGCTTGCCCTCGAAGGTGAAGGCCATGAGCACCCCGTAGCTGGTGCTGGAGCTGCACCGGTAGGGTCGACCGTCTCCGCTCTTGCGATCCAGCCTGCGAATGTACCAGCCCCAGACTCGCTCCCCCTTGCGGCGCAAAAGCCAGCGCTCCTGCACGGTCAAGGTGTCCCCCGAAAGGGATGTCTTGGTCTCGCTGAAGGCGTAGATGCCAGGTCTCACCGAGGCGTCATCCGAGGGTGCCTCCCTGGGCTTGCGACAGGTGCGGGGGCGCAGCAGCTCCGCCAGGAAGGCGCGCATTCGACGCCTGGAGGGCGGACGCAGGGCGCTCAGCCGGGCCGCGGCAGCGGTGGGGGTGAGCCCGGTGGCCTCGAGCCACCTGCAGATGGCGCGATCTCGCTCCCGGGACCTGCCGCGGAAATGGGCCAGGTACGCCTCCAGCAGCCGAAGGGCATCCGGCAGCCTGGCCTTGCCCAGCAGCGGACCCAGGCTCTGGGCGTCCCTCGCGAGGGTCTCGTCGCTCACCCTCCCGATCTTGTGCCCAGCCCTCAGACAGCCCGAGCCCGTGAGCGTGGCCAGGAGAGCCAAAGATAGCATTATCGGCGCCGTGCCACTCATTGCGGATCCTTTCCAGCACGCCTCATGAGCGCTGCAGCGCGCTCGTTCTGGCGAGCCGCCAGCTCCTGCTCGTCCACCTGGACGAGCTTGCCCTCCCGCACCCGGAGCTCGCCGGCCACCAGGACCGCCTCCGCGGGGCGACGTCCGCCGCAGAAGACCAGGGACGCCACGGGGTCGTGCAGCCCCCCTGCGTGGGCCAGGTCGTCCACCCGGAAGATGGCCATGTCGGCCTGCTTTCCGGGCTCCAGGCTCCCCAGCTCGTCCCAGCCCAGCACCTGGGCTCCCCCCCTGGTGGCCATGTGCAGCACGTCGCTGGCGGACATGCTGGTGACCCCTGTCCCCACCCGATGCACGAGCAGCGCCAGGCGCGCCTCGGCCAGAATGTCGGACGCGTCGTTGGAGGCCGAGCCATCCACCGCCAGGCCGACCGGGACCCCGGCGGCGAGCAGAGCCGGCACCCGGGCGATGCCGGAGCCCAGCCTCAGGTTGGAGCCGGGGCAGTGAGCAACCCCGGTGGAGGTGGAGCCGAGCTGGGCCACCTCCGCGTCGTCGAAGTGGACGCCGTGGGCGTACCAGACGTCGGGTCCGACCCAGCCCACGGACTCCATGTAGGCCAGGGGGCGCTTGCCGGTGGTGTCTATGCAGTAGCGCTCCTCGTCCAGTGTCTCCGCCAGGTGAGTGTGCAGCCGGAGGCCCCTCTCTCGGGCGAGCTCGGCCACGTCTCTCATGAGCTCGGGGGTCACGGAGAAGGGGGAGCAGGGCGCCAGCGCAACCCGGCACATGGACCCGTCGGACGGGTCATGAAAGGCGTCGGCGAAACGCTCGCAGTCGGCCAGGATGGCTCCCTCGTCCTGCACCACCGAGTCCGGAGGCAGGCCGCCCCTCGATTCGCCCCGGCTCATGGATCCCCTCGTGGGATGGAACCGGATGCCCAGGCTCCTGGCCGCCTCAACGGTCTGGTCGATGATCTCGTTGGGCTGGTCTACGGGAAACAGGTAGAAGTGGTCCGTCGACAGGGTGCAGCCAGAGAGCAGCAGCTCCCCCAGACCCACCTGCGCAGAGATGAGCACGTCCTCGGGCTGCACATGCCGCCAGAGAGGGTACAGCGCCCGGAGCCAGGGGAAGAGCTCCGCGTCCTGGACCCCGGGCACGTTGCGGAACATCGTCTGGTAAAGGTGGTGGTGGGTGTTGACGAGCCCTGGCGTCACCACGCAGCCGGAGGCGTCCAGGCGCTCCGAGCCGGGCGCCGACAGGCCCTCTCCCACGGCGACGATCTTTCTGCCCGACACATGGACAGAGGCGCCGCGAAGCACCTGGCGCTCATGGTCCATGAGGGCGACGGCCAGCGCGTTCTCGATTAGCAGCTCCATGGGGTCTCCTCCCGAACAGGCGTGGCCCTGGGCCGACGAGGTGATGATCCAGGTGCAGACTTTAGTTGCATCGGCCACGGGCGGCAAGTGGGGTCCTCGTCTGAAACCGAAATGGAGAATCTGACTGGCAGGAGACTAAAGGAGCTGGACGAACCTGGCCAGGATGGTCTTGTGCCCGTGGGCAGGGAAGTAGATCCTGAGCTTGGCGTCCGGGCCATGGTCCGTGCAGGCCAGCACGGTGCCGATCCCAAAGCTCTTGTGCCGTACCTTCTCGCCCGGGCGCAGGGCGGCGGCCCCGGGGCCTGGGCCGCTCTTGTGGGAGCCAGCCGGGCCACGGGCGCCCGACTCCATGGTGGGGCTCACGGGGGGGAGGGGATCCGAGCCGTCCAGCTCGGGATCGTCGAGGTCCCAGCAGTCCGAGCCATCGCCGGAGCCGTCGTACCAGCCGCCTGAGCCAATGGCGCCAGGCAAGGACTCCACGCGAAGCAGCTCCCGTGGGATCTCCTCCAGGAAGCGGGTGGGCTCGTTGAACTGGGAGCGTCCAAAGACCAGCCTGGAGCTGCAGTAGGTGAGAATCAGGCGCCGCTGGGCGCGGGTGATGGCCACGTAGGCCAGCCGCCGCTCCTCCTCGAGCTGCCGGGGATCCTCCATGCTCATGGCGTGGGGGAACAGGTTCTCCTCCATGCCCGTGATGAACACCACCGGAAACTCGAGGCCCTTGGCCGCGTGCACGGTCATGAGCGAGACGCGCCCCTGGCCCTCCTCCAGCTCGTCGGTGGCGCTCACCAGGGCCAGGCGCTCCAGCAGCTCCGAGAGCGAGGGCTCATCCGACTCCTTCTCGTAGGCGTGGAGGCTGGAGAGGAACTCCCCCACGTTCTCCAGCCGCCGGGCCGCCTCGAAGGAGGGGTCGGCCTCCAGGCTCTCCAGGATCCCGGCGCGCCGGGCCACCTCCTGCCCCAGCACGCTGACCGGGAGCCCCTGGGCGTCACGACGCAGCCCCTCGATGAGGTCCACGAACCTGGCGAGGGCCTTCCTCGCCCTGGCGCCGACGACCTGGGCTCCATCCTGGCTGGCCTCCTTGCAGGACTCGAAGAGGGAGAGACCGTGCCTTCGAGCGTGGGCCACCAGCTTGTTCATGGTGGTCTTGCCGATACCCCGGCGGGGGGTGTTCACGATGCGGGAAAGATCCAGGTCACAGCGCAGGTTCTGCACCAGGCGCAGATAGGAGATCAGGTCCTTTATCTCGGCGCGATCGTAGAACCTGATGCCACCCACCAGGACGTAGGGGAGGTCCACGGCTCTGAGCCCCTCCTCCACGGAGCGGGACTGGGCGTGGGTCCGGTAAAACACCGCGATGTCGTCCAGGCTGTGTCCCTCCCTGGCGAGCTCACCGATGGAGTGGGCCACGAATGCGGCCTCCTGCCGATCATCCCGGCAGGCCACCAGCTCGATGGGATCGCCCTTGCTCAGGTCGGTCCACAGGGTCTTTCTCTTGCGGTAGCGGTTGTTGCGGATCACCGCGTTGGCGGCGCTGAGAATCGTCGCAGTGGAGCGGTAGTTCTGCTCCAGCCGGATCACCCGGGTGTCGGGGTGATCCTTTTCGAAATCGAGGATGTTGCTCAGATCGGCGCCCCGCCAGGAGTAGATGGACTGGTCGTCGTCGCCCACCACCGCCAGGTTGCCCGACAGGGCCGAGAGGGCCCTGGCGAGGCGGTACTGCACCCGGTTGGTGTCCTGGAACTCATCCACCATGACGTACCTGAAGCGGTTGGCCAGCCCGGCCCTGGCGGCCAGGTCCTCCTCGGCCAGCCCCATGGCCAGCACCAGGAGATCACCGAAGTCCGCCGCGTCCGCCTCTCGCAAGCGCTTGTGGTACTCCTTCCAGACCCGCCTGGCGACAGAGTCCCACTGGGGGTCGCTGTCGGTGTCCTCCAGGGTGCCCGCCCGGTTCTTTAGCTGGTCGAACAGGTGTCGAAAGGCCGCCGGGGGCCGGTCCACGACTCCCCATTCCTTGAGGATCATGGTGAGCAGCTTTTTTTGGTCCCCGTCGTCGTAGATCACGAAGTCCGGCGTGAGCCCGACCCGGTGGGCCTCCCTTCGCAGGATCCTGGCGCAGGAGGAGTGGAAGGTGCCGATCCATGCGCCCCTGGGCTCCTCGCCCAGAATATCCCTCACCCTGGTCCGCATCTCGGTGGCGGCCTTGTTGGTAAAGGTCACCGCAAAGATCTCCCAGGGGGCCACCCCCGAGGAGAGCAGCCGGGCAATGCGATGGGTGATCACCCTGGTCTTGCCAGAGCCGGCGCCGGCGAGGATGAGCAGGGGGCCGCCGTCATGCTCGATGGCCTCCAGTTGGGGTGGGTTGGCCCGCAGGGAGCGAGCCGCCTGGGGTGGGGTCTCAGGTGAGCTCATGGGCTCGGGCTGACGCCAGGTATTGCCACGGCCAGCCCTCCTGGGGTGCCATGGGCCCAGCCTTGACAGGCCAAAAGCCGGTTGGTACGATGCTCGGCAAACACGACGATCCCAGTATTAGACCGGATCTTCCCCCGCTCCAATGGCCGTTGCCCCCCTGACGACATCGGGCGGAGAAGCTCCGGTCTTCTTTTTCCCGGGGCCAGCAACCTGGCTGCCAGTGGGGGCTCGCACAGGACCATGTCACCGGATCCTGAGGGAGCGCTTGACCACCTGGGCGTTCCCAGCCGCGTCGAAGGCACGCACCAGGAGGATGTGCACCCCCGGGGGGAGCTTGGGGAGCCGGAAGCTGAAGCGCTCCGCCTCCTGGTCGAAGTTGCCGTCCAGGGCGTCCACCTGCAGCCAGGTCTTGCCGTCGGTGGAGTAGGAGATGCCGGTGATGCGGCTGAAGCTGTCACGCACCAGCCCGGTGGCATACCTTCCCCTCACGGCGAGGCCCACGAAGGCGGGCTTGCCGTGGTCCACCAGCACTGGCACGGAGACCTTGTGGCGGACCCGGGAGCGGGTGACTGAGTTGGCCCGCTCGTCGGAGGCGGAGACCCGCACCTCGTACCAGCCATCGGGCATGTTGTCGGTCTGCCAGCTCAGGGAGGTGGATGTCACGGGCCTGTCGCCGATCTTCCGCCAGCGCACGTCCCCCAGGGCGCGAAAGGCCACCCGGTAGAGGAGGGGATCCCCGTCGGGGTCCTTGACTCGCCAGGAGATCTTCAGCTTCTTGGGGGCTGCGGTGGACCTGGAGGTTATCCAGCCCGCCTTCCTCAATGGCGTCCTTCCGGTGGAGGCTCTGCCCACCTTCAGGTAGTCGAAGCGGGGTGCCCGGTTGGTGGCGGTGAAGTGGAGCCTCACCTGGTACACCACCGCCCGGCTGGGTCCTGGCCACGAGAGGCGATACTGCACGTACCGGCCAGCCGGGCTGCGCACCAGGCCCCGCTGAAAGCCGCCCAGGCGCCCCTTCGGGGTGAGCGCTCGCCAGGTGCTCCAGCCGCCGTCCACCTCCGCTGTGTTGCCGGTCCTGGTCTCCACGGCCACCCGGCCCGAGGCGCGCACGGACAGGAGGCCGAAGCGGGAGACATTGGTGGTGTCGTAGGACCTGGATGTGTAGCTGCTTTTTTGGCCCCTCCCCCCGACCCGGTAGACTGCCGCGCCGTCGCCAGCGCCAAAGGCACGGATCCTCCCGCCCATGGACAGCGACAGCACCTGGCGTTCCTTCACGTCATGGGCGATGGCCGCCGATCCGTCTGGCAGCACCGCAACCACCCTGCCGCGGGTCCCCTCGGCCGCGAAGAGGCGGCCCCGAGCCACCTCCAGGGCGGTGAAGTAGCCCTTCTTGACCGAGTAGAGCTGCGTGGCCGAGCCGTCTCTCTCCACGGCAAAGAGGCCGCCGCTGCCCGTCTTGGCGCCCAGGCGCGGCAGAGGGAGGGTGCGCTTTACCCGGCCCTTGGTCTTGATCTTGGTGCCCTTGGGCTTGGCCCAGCTCGGGAAGCGCATGAGGGAGGATCGGTCGGGCTTGATGAGGTTCACCGCCACGTACAGGCGACGCCCATCGCTGGCGAGGGCCCTCACCTCGTTACCCGCGAAGTCGTGCAGGGTGCGCACCCGCCCGGGGCCCAGCACACGGTAGACAATGGCCTTGGGCGCCGAGCCCACGTAGAGGTCGCCCCCCGGACCCAGCACCAGCGACTGGAGGTGGGCCTCCTTGGAGTCCCAGTACACCCGCGCCCGACCCGCCCGGTCGATGGCGAAGAGCCGACCCTTGGGACCGGTGGCCGCAAAGAGGGTCCCCTTGCGGTACACCAGCCCCCACACGTGCTTGGCAGGAAGGCGCACAACCTGGCGCACCGCCCCGGTGGCAATGGTGACGGCGTAGATGCGCCCCTCGGGCAAGGTACCCGCATAGATGGTGCCTGCCCGACCCTGGGTGAGGCAGGTGACCATAACCGCCCCAGGGAGGCGTGCCACCTTCCTGGCGGGACCACCGGTGGTGCTCCAAAGCTCCCCCCTGTCGCCCGTGCCCAGGTAGAGCTTCCCCCCTGCCTCGAGCATGGAGAAGACCATGGTGACCCCTGGCATGGGAATGCGGCGGGCCGCGTCGCCGCGTACCAGGGGCCCGGCGGAGGTCACCAGCACGCCCTTGGGTGTGCCCGCGTCAAAGTCGGCGTGGGTCTGGCTGATCCACACGCGGGTCGTCCCTGCGTGAGCCCTGGGAGCTGCCCCACAGAGCAGGCCCACAAGCAGCGGGAGCACACACTTTGGCTGAGAACATCGAGTCATGAGAACCCCTGTGCGAAAGGACGGTGTGGTGGAGGTCATGGTCTCCTCCTCACCCGGACGTAGACACGCTTTGCGCCCGAGAGGACATCGGGCAAAAGCAATGCCCTGCGATAGGAGGAGCGAAACAGCAGCCGCAGCCTGGCCGAGGAACCGCTGCGAAGGCTGTCTGTCACCGAGCCCGGCAGGTGGCTGATGATGCGGCCGCGCACGGAGGTGCCCTCCGCGGGCTGCATCACCCGCACCACGAGCTGCCTGGAGCTGTACATCCGCCCTATGATACGCCACAGGTCGGCCATGGAGTACACCGGCGCGGCGTCCACCGCGGCGAGGGGGCCAGCGGTGACGTCGATGCGGATGACCGTCCCCGAGACCACGTGGCGCGGGATGACAACGGGGATCACCTTCACGTACCGGCCGCCCATGTGGCGCCGCAGCCCCACCCGGATGTTGACGATCTGGCCGGGCTCCACCTCGTTGGCAGCCAGCCGAACGTGCTCGATGGTGGCGGCCCGCACGGCCTGCTGCGTGCGGATGCGGATGCGGACTTTCGAAAGCGAGACCCGCGCGAGGTTCTGACCCAGGAGAAAGGCCAGGATCCGAAAGCCCCGGGTCATTCCGATACGGAAGCCATAGCCCGCGCCCTTGCCAACCTGGAAGTAGTCGTCCAGGGTCACGGTCCTTCTCACCGTGCGGCTCCCCCGCGGGTAGGAGATGTCCAGGGAGATCCTGGCGGAGATGGTGGTGTCCACCAGGTCCGGGACCGCTCTGCGCAGGAGGCCGCGCAGGGCAAACTGAAGGTAGTAGTGGGTGATCTTGCGGTTGGAGAAGATCTCGAAGGAGTAGTCCTGCTTGCCGCCCCCCTTGCTGATGATTGTCACCTTCACCGGGATCATGGGGGCCCGCTTCTTCATGTCGGCGATGATGCAGGGCCGCCGGTCCTGCACCAGGCTGCCCAGCTCCCCGAGGGCGGTGGAGATCTTGTAGGAGGTGGAGTAGCCGGGCATGAACATGTGGATCCAGCTCGACGTGACCGGAATGTAGTGCTCTCCCCAGTTGGCCATGGGGTGACCAAAGGCCAGCACCTTGCTGCCCACCACCACCGTCACCGTCCCTGTGCCGTTCATGGACATGGCCCCGCGCATGAGCTGAACGCCGATGGATCCGCCGTTCACAAACCGACGGGGCCTCTTGTAGTACTTCAGGGCGTCGGCGCTGGACCCTCCTCCGGCAACCACGGTAAAGCCGTAGGGTCGGAGATCCTGCGCCAGCTCCTTGAGGGTCACCCGGTCGAAGCCCGAGACGGCCAGGGGCACGGACATGCGCTTCATGCCGCCCAGCCCCAGGCGTATCCGGGCGGACCTGGGAGCAGGAACGGAGCGGAACCAGGGGCTCAGGGGGTTTCCAGAGCTCCTCCAGGCGAGGAGCCGGGCAGCCGTGGCGACGCCGGAGCGGGTCGGGCGTCTGGCCAGGCGCCCGATGCCCGGGATGGGGCGCGCCCGGGGACGCAGGCTCAGCGTGGGCGAGCGGCCAAGCCCCCGGGGCCTGCGCTTCAGCTCGTCGAGCATGTACCGGATGGGGGTGAGCATCGCGATGGGCCGCTTGGACCAGTTGGGGCCGTAGGCCAGCGCACCTGCCAGGCCTCCGCCGATGTAGCAGGGGCTGCCGCTCATGCCCGCGACCACCCCCGCCAGCTTCATCTTTGGGTCGGAGGACTGGATCAAGATCAGGTGCTGCCGTGGGAAGTAGTTGAACAGGATGCCCTTGACCTGGATGCGAAAGGTGGAGACGGTGAGCCCCTGGAACACGGTCTTGCAGTAGCCCCTGTCGCCAACCTTGATGTCCAGCACAGGCTTGATCTTCACGCCCATGTACATGCGCGTGGCGGCGGCGGCAGGGGATGGATGGGCTGTCAACCCGAGGAGCAGGACCCCCAACATGACGCGCGGCCAGCAGGTGGCCGAAGGGACGTTAGGAGTGGATGTCTGGTGCATGGGAGGGCTCCTGGAAAGGGGATCTAGACGGCCACCACCTGGTCGCCACCAGCGCGCTTTGCTTCCCGCAGCGCCCTTGTGACCTGCTGCATGAGCGCGCCAAACTCCAACCGTGGGGCGCCCTCGGAGGAGACCACCCCCACGGAGACGGTGGTCTCCTCCACGGCGCCGTAGGTGTCTGGCAGGAGAGCCGCCTGCTCCCGGATGCGATCCGCCACCACGAGGGCCCCATCCAGGTCCGTGTGGGGCATCATCACCAGGATGGTCTCCTCGGAGAAGGAGATGGGGATGTCTATGTCTCTCACTCCCTGCCGAATGATCCGGGCCAGGTCGGCGAAGAGCTGGCGCTCGAAGGGGCTGCCGGTGATCTCCTCCGACCGGTCGTAGGCCACCAGCATCAAGGAGAGCGGGAAGTCGTAGCGCTTGGAGCGCTGGAGCTCGATCCCGACGATCTTCTTGAAGAACTCGAACTGGTAGAAGCGCTCTCTGGCCTCGCGATCCAGCTCCGACCCGGCAGAGTCTCGAGCCAGGGCGTCCCGCTCCTGGATGAGGGCCCCCACCTGAATGGAGAGCTCGCGGATCCGCAGGGCGGCGCGCACCGCCGCCTTGAGCTCGGGCTCCTTGAGGGGCTTGACCAGGTAGTTGTCCGCGCCAGCCCGCTCAAAGACCTCGGCGGTCTGCTCACCCTCTCCGGAAAAAAGCAGCAGCACCGGAAGGGCCGGGTCGATGTCCCTGGCCCGGGGGGTGAAGTCGAAGTCGCCATCACTGGTGTGGGCATTGGCCAGCACCATGTCCGGCCGCCAGTCGATTACAGCCCTTACCCCATCGTCGGCGTTTCTACAGACAAAGGACGTGTGGCCCATTTCACGAAGCACGCCCCTGGTCTTTTCCAGGAACTGCTCGTTGCGATCGATAATCAGGATTCGTCGTCTAGCCATGGGATTGCAGAGTTTACCCACTGGCCGGGTCAAAGGCGAAGAAAAAAACAGTGAGCTCGGCCGAGTGGGAGCCTCTCTGGCATTCAACGCGCCACGGGCGGATCCGATTCCGCTGCCCCCGTGGCAGTGGGGTTGGAGAGGTCGGGGTTTCTACCCAGCGCCCAGAGCACGGAGAGGAGGGCTGTGGCGGCCATGGCGTAGCAGGACCACAGGGGCGCTCCCAGCCCCCGGGCCAGGTAGCCGAAGAGAGCGGCGGCAAGCATGACAGTAACCGCATAGGGAAGCTGAGTGCGAATGTGGTCCAGGTGGTCGCAACCGGAGGAGAGGGAGCTCATGACCGTCGTGTCGGAGATGGGAGAGCAGTGGTCCCCGAAGATGGCTCCGTCCAGCACCGCCCCCGCCGCCAGATACAGGAGCACCGGATGCTCACGGCCGCCCAGGGCGTAGGCCAGGGGCACGACCGTGGGTATCAGGATACCCATGGTCCCCCAGGACGTGCCCGTTGCAAAGGCGATGGCCGCGGAGGTGATGAAGATGAGCAGCGGCATGAGGGTCGGATCCACCATGCCCGCCAGGGCGGCGGTGAGGGTCACAGAGGTTCCCAGCTCGTCGCAGGCCGCCTGGATGGCCCAGGCGCAGACCAGGATCCCGATGGCGCTGGCGATGGCGCGACCGCCCACAATGTATGCTCGACCCAGCTCGCCCCAGGAGAGGGGGGCGGCCCGGGTCCTGTCGGCCTGCCCAGGGGCCGAAGGCAGATGGCGCCGACGCCTCCGGGCCATCGCCAGGGCCACCACCGAGCCGGCGCAGCCGGCGCCGAGCATGGCCCAGCCCCCGATGCCCGCCCTCGCTGCCTGGGTGAAGCAGTCCCGCAGGTGCCGGACCGAGCCCCACCCGTAGAGCCCCTCCGAGAGGGCGAGACGCACGCCCGGGGTGTAGTGCCCCAGCACCAGGATTCCCCCCAGCACACCCAGGAGCACCGTGAGGATGGGCACCACAGCCACGGGCCAGGAGGGCTCCAGCCCCGGTGGGGGCCCTCCGCGCTCCAGGAAATGCTCCTGGCCCGTGGGCTCCTCCGTCCCTGTCCGGCCCGTCCTGGCAGCGCGGCGCTCGGCCCCAAGCATTGGACCGAAGTCCCGACGCAGGAGGATGGTGGCCAGCACGAACCCCAGGGTCAGAATGCAGTAGAAGCGCAGGGGCAGGGCCTCGAGGAAGAGATCGAAGCCGCCCGTGGCGAGGCCCAGGCTCTCGGATGCGGTCTGGAAGAGGCCCACCTCGAAGCCGATCCAGGTGGAGATGAGGGCCACCCCGGCTATGGGAGCGGCGGTGGAGTCCACGATGTATGCCAGCTTCTCACGGCTCACCCGGGCCGCGTCCGTGATGGGGCGAGCGGCGCTGCCCACCACCAGGGTGTTGGCGCAGTCGTCGAAAAAGAGCGCCAGCCCCATGAGGAACACCGAGAGCCTGGCCAGGTGTGGGCGGCCCTTGAGGCGACTCACCAGCGAAACCAGCCCATCGGTGCCCCCGGCGCGGGTGATCACCGCTATCATGCCCACCAGGGAGGTGGCAAAGATCATCACCTGCACCTTGAACTGCGCCAGCAGGGGACCCAGCAGGTAGTAGCGAGCGGCGTGAACGCCAGCGCCAAGAACGTCCAGCGGGAGACGAAGCAGCCGCTCCCACAGCGGCGCCGACAGGCGCGAGGGATCCCCGGCCAGCACCACCAGGGCGCCGCAAAAGATGGCCATGAGCATCGACAGGAGGATCCGGCGGGTGGCCAGGGCCACCGCCACCGCCACCAGGGGCGGAGCGAGGGCCAGGTAGCCGGTGATGCGCTGGCGCCCGCGGTAGGTGACGCGCCTCCCCACGCCGCCTTGCGTCTCGGCTCCCGTCCCGTCCCGGGCGACCTCCAGGCTGAGCGTGAGGGTCAGCTCGGCCATGGAGGAGCCCTCCCACATGGGCGGCCTCCTGAGGACACAGCGAGCGACCAGGTGGCCGATCCCCGGCCCTGGGTGGGCACGCAGCAGGAGCACCGGGTGAGTCCTCAGAGCCCGGGTGAGCACCTCCACGCAGCCGGGATCTCCTGCGCTGTCGAGGAGCACTGGCACCCGCTCCCTCGCCCTCCCACGGGCATCCCTGTGAGGCGCAGAGAGCTTTGCGAGGCCGTCGGGCACGAGCCGCTGGGCCGCCATGCGGCGCCTGGAGTCGCTCAGGGCGGGGCCAGCCGCGCGCTCTGCCCCCCACAGCCCCAGCAGCGTCACGGCCAGGGCGGCGGTGGACAGGAGCGGCCTCCCACCGGAGATGGGTGTCCTGTCGGGAGCCACGGACCGACTATACGACTACTTCTTGTCCATTACGACCGTGACCCGCTCCGCTCGATCCACACGCGCCGCAAACAGGCTGAAGGCGGGGTAGCGGCCAGGGGAGACCACCCGGTAGGGGATGCGCAGGGTGCGGCGCAAAGACAGCGTGTCTCCCCGGCTGGAGACGTGCATGTGGAAGCTCCCGAAGGGCGTGCTCAAGCTCAGGGAGCGGGGCAGGTCCTCGAGCCGGTAGCCCGAGGGGAGCCGCAGGGTCAAATCCAGGGAGAGTGGACCCATCGGGCCCAGCCGCAGAGGTAGCCGGCGCCTGGCCAGCCGCGCGTAGATGCGCCCCACCAGCGCCGGAAAGAAGCCGCTTCGGAGCACCAGCCTCCGGCCTCCACCGGGCAGCTTCACCGGGCGCGCCAGCCGAGGCACCTCCAGCCGATAGATCATCTCCAGGGGCTTTTCCAGCCGCTTGACCCGCCGGAAGCTGAGGCGCGTGATCACCGCTCCCAGGAAGTAGCGGCCAAAGAAGGCGCGCTCCAGGTACTGCCGGAGCCGCTTCGCTGGCACCCGCCGAATGGCGGCGCGAAGCTTCAGGGCGACCATGCCCGACAGCTTCTCGCGACCGGAGATCACCGCCGAGCCGTCCTGCTCCAGGGTGATCGAGAGGCTCGTGCGCCGGGAGTCGGCGTCGGGCTGATCTGGCGTAAGGGAGAGGGCGGCCCCTGGCCGATCCACGGAAACGGCGCTGGCCAGGCGCAGCATCGGCGGCAGGTAGCCAAAGGGGGCCTGCTGAAGCTGCGGGATCAGGTAGACCTCTCCCGTTGGAAGCTTCACCCAGAGGCTGGGCTGGGTGTGCAGCCGCACCGGGGGGATCGGCCCCTTGCCGAGAGCCCGGTTGCGGGGGCGGATGAGGCGGGTCTCATGGGATCCCACCTTGCAGAGCCCGAGCAGAGCCCGGAGCAGCGCCAGCCTGGAGCCGGATCGTGCGGCAAGGGTCTGGCTGGCGCTCACGGAGTAGTCGCCAGACTCCGCAACGTGTCTCTGAACCCACCTGTAGGCAGCGCGAGCGCGGGCGAGCACCGGCTTGCCCGCACAGAGCCTGGCCGCCAGGCTCCTGACCGCAAAGGAGGCCACCTCCCGGTCATAGGCAAGCTCGGCGCGTCTTCGCAGGTACTCCGACCAGCGCACACCCGAGCCCACGAGCAGCGTCGGGAGAATCCCCGCCAGGTTGGGTATCAGCGGCTCAGGAGCGACTCGCGGGGCCCTGTGGGCGGTCCATCGGGTGACGAGCAGGCCCTGCACCTTCTTCGTGACTGGTCTGGGGGTGGCGCCCCAGGTGGTCACCTGGAGCGGCATCCCCGGAGGGCGCACCACCAGCAGCTCGCTGCGAAAGAAATGGGCCGCCAGGGACCTGAAGGTGAACCGGCTGCCAAAAAAGCCCCCGCGCCCCCAGAACGCCTGGGATCGGCTGGCCGACAGGTACTCCACCTCGATGAGATCCCCCACCTGCACGTCCGTGAGGCTGACGCTGTTTTTCTCTCCCACGTAGGCGGGCACTCGGAAGGATCCGTCCGGCTTGACCGTCCTCAGGGTGAGCACCTGCACCCCGGGGGGTAGCTTCACCTCGGCGTAGCGCTCGATGGCTTCCCTGGTGCGCAGGTGCACTATCTGGTGAGTCAAGGTGAGCCGGGCGCCGCTTGGAAACACACGCACAACGCTCCGGTCCAGCACGTACACCGGAGCCTTCCCATCTCCCCAGCGAGCCTTGCGGTAGGCGGCGATGGCAGCGGAGCCATCTACTCGGAACCTGTCCAGGGGACCTGCGACCCCCAGGGCGCGAAGAGCGCGGCGGAGGGAGACCGCCGTGGGGTTGGCCTCGAACCCAGACCTGACCAGCCGGATCGCCTCGGGGCGCTTGCCCTGCTCTACCAGGAGGTTTGCCAGCTCCAGGCGGCTCTCGTCGTCCCAGCGGGCGCGCTCGGTGAGCCTGCGCCACAGGCTGGCCGAGGGCCTGCCCGCGAGCCCCAGCTCACGGGCTCGGAGCCTCAGCACCCTGGCGTCGCCCCTGAGCGACAGCAGCCGCGCGGCCTCCCGCGCAGCCTCCAGGTGGCGACCCTGCCGGGCAAGGGTCTGCGCCCAGGCGATGGAGGTGGCATCCAGGCGACGGACGTTTTGGGCGGCCTCTACCGTGGACGCAGCGCTTTGCGCCCAGAGGGCCAACAAATAGTACAGCTTCCAGGCCGGGAGCCAGGAGCGGTTGGCGCGGGCCAGCCGCCGCGCCAGGGTGAGGGCGAGATCGGTCCAGCCCTTGCTGCGATGAAGGCGTATCCGGGCCAAGGTCACCAGGCGCCTGGCCCCCTGGGGCAGCGCCGCCTCGGCGGGGATCTCCCCAAGCAGCTCCAGGCCCTTGGAGGCCCTGCCTCGACGCCGCAGCATGGACGCCAGGTCCAGGCGGATGCGGGTGGCCCAGCGGGCCCGGGCCAGCGCTCGCCGGAGCAGGAGACGGCTGCGAGCCCTCCCCACCCGGTATCCCACCAGGGGATCCGAGCGTTCGATCCTGGAGGCCATGTAGACACCCCAGGTGTACCTGGGGGTCAGCTTCACCAGCCTGGCGGCGCTGGCCCTGCCCGCGTCGGGCAGGCCCATGTGCAGAGCGCGAGCCACCGCCAGGGTGTCGGCCAGGGCCCTGTATCGCGGGGCCGGTGTCTCCACAGCGCGAGGCTTGGTGCCCCCGCTCCCAGTGGGCGACGCACCGGGGACCACCTGGAGACGGAGCCATGCCGGGGTGGCGAGCACCGGGACCTTCAGCAGGAGCCGGTTGCTGCCCCGACGAAGGGTCACCTGGATCTCTCTGTGCCTGGGCCGGGGTAGCTGCCGACCCTCCGGCCCGAAGACGTGGACACCGTTGAGCGAGAGGGTAAAGGGACGATCCCATACCACCCGCACCACGGCCGGCCCGGGCGCCGGGGCCGAAACCACGGCCTCCAGGTAGCGCACCCCAGGGGATCCCGTGTGGCTCTGCACCCGAACCCCGCAAGACAGTGGCGTCACCTTCCGGCCCGAGAGGCGCCTGGAGCCCTCCGGAGGGAACCGCGTGGCCAGGTCCAGGCGACCCAGGCGGCCGTAACGACGGGAGATGGTGTAGCGCAGTGGACAGCCCGCCTCCACCAGTCGCCTCCGCAGGAGCGTGGGCTCTCCCCCCAGGCGAGCGCGGCCCACGAGCGCCAAGGAGAGCGTCTCCCTGGCGCTGCCAGACAGCTTCGACCGGAGCCTCGCCAGCTCCCCATCCGAAAAAAGGCCCGGGATGTGTGGGAGCTGCCGGGCGAGGCGGTGGGCTGCCATGGTGGCCAGGCTCACCTGGCTCAGCCCCCTCGGGGGAGTCAGCCTGCGGCCGGGGTTGGCCTCGGCGGCCAGCAGGTGTACCAGGGTGCGATGCCAGGCCCTGGCCGCGCCCTCCACGTCCAGCCGCAGGTCGGCGATGATGGCCAGCCCGGCGGCCACCCAGGGCGCCGGCGCAGAGCCCGCCTCTCGACTGGCGAGCCCAAGCAGCGCCTCGGCGCGGCGAGCGTCTCCGAAGTGGATCAGAAGCAGCCAGGCCAGGTCCCGGCGAGCCACGGCGCGCCGCCTGGCCGGTCCCTTCTCCAGGGCGGCGAGGGTCCGGTCCAGGCGCGCCTTGGCGTCCCAGCGGTTGAAGCCAGGCGCGCGAGGGCGCAAGATGGGCCTCGGGGGGCAGCCCATGAGCAGCAGCCCCAGCAGGAGGCTGGTGGCCACCGCCGCCAGGGCGCGGCCGGTTCCCCCGACAAAGGGGTCGGGTAGCAAGCGCGTGGACAATGAGGCAGTCACGGGGGGCCTCCTCGCCTCAGGACCACCCTGGGAGAGACGTGCCGGTCCACCTTCAGCCAGAAGCGGCGGAGCCGGAGGTACTCGCCGGGAGAGAAGCGGATCCCCTCCACCCGGAGCAGCCGCCTGAGAAGGAGAGAGCCTCGCCCGCGCACCACCGACTGCTCAAAGAAAAGCCGCGGCCGCGACCTCGACTGGAGCCCCTGCACCCTGGCCGAGCCAGGCGCGGCCATGACCCGGTAGCCCTTGGGTGCCTGCAAGACCACGTCGGTCCGGATCTCCCACGGGTAGGAGTACTCCAGCGGCTGCTTGCGGCGGGCCAGGGAGGCGAAGCGGCTGGTCCGGGAAGAGGTGTCCAGGGCCAGGTCGAAGGTGAGGGTCCTGCCCCTCACCCTCGCGAACCCGGGAACCAGGTAGCGGGCCGTTATCTTGAGCGGCCTCTCCAGCTCGTCCGCGTTGGAGATCGTCACCGATGTGACCCGAGCCCTCAGAAAGGTCTGGGAGATGAGCTTGCCGTACTCTTCTGAGCGGAGAGCCGGGTCGGCGAAGCGCCGGCGCCACCAGGAGGCCTCCTGCCCACGCACGATCCAGGTCTCCTGCACCCTCGCTGCGCCCCTGGCGTCCAGGTGCACCGTCAACATGCGCCGCACCCGGTTGGCAGAGGCCGGCAGCACCGGCGTGGTCACCAGGCGACCAGCGCCGCCGTCGATGATGAGGGCCATGACCCCCTGATCCGCGTAGGGCAGATCCCTCGCCGCCGAGCGGGTAGCCGTGGGATCGAGCCACAGCTTCAGGGAGGGCACGTACAAGATGGCGTGGTCAAAGGGCGCCAGTGATGGGATCCTGGTGGAGATCCGCCCGTTTCGTCGGGTGCGCAGGAGCACCGGGTGGGACTTGATCCCTGCGACAGAGAGCATCACCGAAAGGAGCATGGCCTTGTCCTTGCAGTCGCCGAACTTGCGCGCAAACACCGATGGGGCGGGGTAGGGCTTGTAGGTGTGCACCCCAAAGGCCAGGGCCACGTAGCGGGTCTTGCGCGCCACCAGGTGGTACAGGGCGATGACCTTGTCCAGCTCAGAGCCCTTTCCCCGCACAGCGGCGGCCACCGCCCTCTTGATGGCGGCGTCCGCGTGGAACTGGCCCTTGACGAGACCCCAGTACCACCTGGCCACGTCCTCCCACCGCCGGAAGGTGGAGATGTGCAGGTTCGCGTAGGTCTCCGCCCACCCGGGCATCTGGGGCTCGGTCTGCACGGCTGGCACGTTGGAAACCTCGAAGCTGTGGACCTTGACCTTGCCCCTGGGAGACACCTTGTGGCGGAAGCCCTTCAGGGCGGGCCGAGAAAAGCGAATGGACCGGTCGGAGGACAGCTCCACAACGAGCTGTAGCCTGCGAATGGGGGCTGCACCCTGCAGCGGGTGCAGGGTGCCGAAGTAGTCCTTGAACATGTTGGTGGCGGGGGTGTCGGAGAGCACCGTCTGCAGCTCGATCACGTCGCCGGGCCGAAGGGAGGGGAAGCGAATCGTCCTGATTCTCCGGTCGTAGTACATGCGCGTGGCCGGGTTGGCCATCTGCACGTCCCGCTGGGTGGACTCTCGCTCGGAGCCGTCGGGGCGGATGACCCGCGCCACCAGGACCTCCAGGTGCTGGGTGTCAGGCAGGTAGTCCAGCTCATAGGTGCGGTACATGGCCACGCCCTTGGAGCTGTTGATCTTGACCACCTGCTGCCGGAGCTTCCTCGACAGGCCGCTGGAGAGCACCCGATAGGCGGTGAGGTCCCAGAGCACCTCGGCGTCGGCCTTGCTCTTGCGCTTCCAGGCGGCCCTGGCCAGGGCGAGCCCGTCCTTTGCGTAGCGCTTCACCAGCGGGTCGGGGCCCCTTCGCTCCAGGTGGGCCAGGAGCTGCTTGACCCGCAGGGACTGCGGCCGGAGAGCCGCCGCACGCCTCAGGTGCGCCCTGGCCACCACCAGCGACCCGGAGAGCAGCGCCACACGGGCGAGGGCCTCGGCCAGGTCGAAGCACCGGGGAACCTGGCTCTGGGCGCGGCGCAAGATCCCCATGGCGACGCTCCCCTCGCCGTTGGCGGCCAGGTGGCGGGCGAGGGCGATGCGAGGGCGAAGCCTGTCGGGCCAGGCGCGCATCTGCCAGCGCAGCCACCTGGAGGCATCGGCGGGCCGGAGCCTGCGCCGCTCCAGGGAGGCGAGCAGGGTCAGTGCACCCAGATCCCTGTGGTGACGACGGGCATACCCGGTGAGCATCTTCACCGCCCTCTCCACCCTGCCCATGGAGGCCTCCAGGGAGGCGAGGGCCCGGAGCACATCGTCGCTGCGCGGGTAGCGGCGGCGGAGGCGGCGGAGGGCCATTCGAGCCAGCGAGGGCATGCGCTGAAGCTGCAGCAGCTCGGCCAGCTTGATCCGCACCCGCACCAGGCGTGGGTTGGCGCCGAGCGCTCGCCTCCAAAAGCGCCGCGCCAGGTGCAGCCTGTCGGCGCCGTAGTAGAAGTCCCCCAGGCCGTCCATGGCCAGCCCGTCCCGCGGGGAGAGTGCCAGGGCCGCCACCAGGGCGCGGCGCTGCATGTCCCCGTCCCTTGTGGCCTGCGCCAGCAGGCGCTGGGATGGGGCGCCGGGCCGCAGCTTCACCAGGAGCTCGGCGAGGCGACGGGCGCGCTCCTTGCGGGAGTCGGCGGGGTGGGTGTGCAGGTGGTGACGCACCAGGTCCGCGAGCACTGCGGCGTCCTTTGGCCTGCGGGCCCGGAGGTCGGTCAAGGTCTGGAGCACGGTGGTCACCCGCGGGCCGACCTTGGGCTTGCCGAGCCGGGAGTAAACCACCACTTTTTTACGGCGAGATGCCCCGAAGCGCGGGGCGCGGGGGCGAACGCCAGCCAGGGGGCCTCCCCCTGGAGCTGTGACCCGCAGCAGCAGCTCGCCGCCAGAGGCCTGGGCAGCGAGCTTGACGAGCAGCGCGTTGCGCCCCGCCCGGAGGTGGACACCTACGGCGTCCTGGTCGGGCCGCAGGGGCCTGCGCAGGTCCCTGGAGGCCACCAGCTCGCCGTTGAGCCAGACCCGGTAAGCACAGCTCGTGCCCACCCGCAGGGCTGCGACCCTGGCGCCCGTGGCCTCCAGGTCGGCCCGCAGATAGACCACGCTGTTTCTTGCAGGCCGGGCCAGGCTGGAGACCCGCACGCGCCCATCCGGAAACACCGCGGGGATCAGCCGCCAGCGGACAGGGGCGGACTTGCCCGCAAAGGAGGAGACGGGCAGCCGCCCGCGGCCAGCCCTCAGCTCCGGCCCAAGACGCCTGGCAAAGCCCAGGCCCCCCTCGTTGTCAAAGGGACCCAGCAGGGCAAAGGAGGTGACCATGCCCAGCACCTCGCGGATCTTGCCTGCCCGCCCATGCTCGCCCAGGTCCAACGCGGCTTCTAGCTGCAGCATCCGGAGCCTATCTCTCACCAGGGGGTGGAGACGCCAGCGGGAGGCTCGCTTCAAAAAGCGAGCTCGAGCGCCCACAGGGAGCTGCTTCGCCAGCTAGCCAAACCCCAGCAACGCAACGACTCCCCGTGGGGTGCGCCCGTGCTTGCGGAGGAGGGCCGCCCTCCTGGCCAGCGCTCCTTCGGACCAGCGAGTCGCTGCCGCCGCCGGGACTGACCCCCAGCCAGGAGCGAGCTGAAG
>JAJRWW010000633.1 GCA_024276595.1 Myxococcota bacterium | reverse complement strand
CGCGCGCAGGGAGGTGGTGAAGTCGGCGGTGACCATGTTGTCGTCCAGGCAGAGAGCCGCCTTCAGGATCCCGGCGCATTGGCGGTCGGCGAAGGGCAGGGTGGTGGAGCCGAGGTAGACCGCGTCGATGCCAGCGCGGTCTATGCCCTTGAGGCAGTCCCTGGCGGCGGCCACCGCCATGGTCACGGCGTCCTCGTCCCAGTTGCCGAAGCTGCGCTCGCCCTGGGCCACCATCACGGTGGCCGGGGCGAACCACCCCATTTGCTCGTAGATGGACATCCGGTCCAGCCGCAGCCTGGGGATGTATCCACCAAAGGAAGTGATGCCGATCATCGTGGTCCTCCTATCGGGAGAAGAGCTTCTCCACAAGCTGTGACTTCATGAGGTCTCCGCCTATCTTCAGCTTGCCGGAGGTGTAGGCCCGCATGGCGTTGAGCCGCCCCTCCATGAGGGCGATGAAGTCCTCGTCCGCCATGGCGATGGTGGTGGTGGGGGACTGGTGGGGGCCCGCCTTCACCTCACAGGTCTGGTCGCTGACAAGCACGTGCCAGGTGCCCCCGCCGCTGCCAGAGATGTCGAACTGGAAGACCACGTCCACCCCGGCCGCGGCGTCTGCCTTGAAGGCGCCTGGCATCTGCTCGAAGACATCGGCCACGCTCAGGCCAGCTTCCCCTTCTCCTTTGGCAGAGTCGGGGTCGAAGGCCTCCAGCACGGGGAGCAGGGCCGCGTTGAGGTCGCCGTGCTCCTTGGCCTTGGCGAGGCTCCTGATGGCGCTCATCCTGGCGGCCACATCCTCTGGGGTGGGTGGGCTCTGGCCGTCCCCCACGGCAGCTCCGGGGCCGGTGACCACGGCGGACCGGGAGAAAAAGCCCATGCCCGCGTTGTAGATGCCGCCCGAGTGGGGGCACTGCTCCGCCGCCAGGTACAAAACCAGGGGCACCACGTGCTCCGGCAGGAGCTTCCCCTCGAGGTCCGGCGGCAAGATCCCCTCGGTGAGGCGAGTGGCGGCAATGGGCGCCACCGTGTTGACCTTGATGTCGTACTTTTTTCCCTCCAGCTTGAGGGTGTTCATAAAGCCCACCAGGGCCAGCTTCGCCGCCGAGTAGTTGGACTGACCGAAGTTGCCGTGGAGCCCGGCGGCGCTGGTGGTGAGCACGATTCGTCCGTAGCCCTGGGCTCGCATGTGCCGAAAGGCCGGGCGGGTGACGTTGTAGGCTCCGTCCAGGTGCACCGCCAACACCTTGGTCCAGTCCTCATCGGTCATCTTGAGGAGCGTGCGGTCGCGCAGGATCCCGGCGTTGTTGATCAGAATGTCCACCCGACCAAAGGCGTCCATGGCGGCGTCAATGATGGCCTCACCCCCCTCGGGGGTGGCCACGGAGTCGTGGCAGGCAACGGCCTCGCCGCCGGCCTCCCGGATCTCGGCCACCACCTGGTCGGCCGGATTCTCGGCGCCGGGGCCCGATCCGTCGGCGCCGCCGCCCAGGTCGTTGACCACCACCTTCGCTCCCCTGCGGGCGAGCTCCACTGCGTACGCACGGCCCAGGCCCGCGCCCGCGCCGGTCACCACCGCCACCTTGCCCCGCATGTGGATCGCTCCATGGGCCCTCCGGGCCAGCACCTGCTCGGCGGTGATCCACTCGGCAACCCCGTGGTCGATGACCACCTCCTCGGTCTCGGTGTTGAGCACCTTGAAGAGGGCCCGCCCCTCGCCCTCCTTCCAGATGAGGGTGCGGATGCCCACCCCCGGGTAGAGGGTCTTGGAGAAGCGAACGCGGAAGCGCGTGAGGCGCTCGGGGGCGCCTGGGATCAGGTGCTTGATGACCGCTCGGCAGGCAAAGCCGTGGGTGCACAGGCCGTGCATGATGGGCCGCTCAAAGCCCGAGGCCCTGGCGAACTCGGGGTCCACGTGCAGGGCGAACACATCCCCTGAGAGGCGGTAGAGCAGGGGCTGGTCCGCGGAGGGGCGGTCCTCCTCGACGAAGTCTGGATCGCGATCCGGAAAGGCCACCTCCTCCCCGGGGCCCTTTTCCCCGCCGAAGCCCCCGTCCTTGCGACAAAACAGGGTGAAGATGTTGGTAAACAGCTTGGCTCCGCTGTGGTGGAAGGTGTCCGCCTGGGCGATGACCAGCGCGCCCTTGTCTGCGCCCTTGTCAAAGATGTGCGTGATGGCCCCGGTGGTGGTGAGGCGTCCCTCGGGTGGAATGGGCGCGTGAAAGACGATGTCCTGCTCCCCGTGCAGTATGCCCCCGAGGTTGGCGCCCGAGTCGGTGGCCACGGCCATGAGGAACTCGAAGACCGCGCCAATGGAGAAGCTGGGCAGGACCTTGAGGCGCTTTTCGTACACGTAGTCGAGCTCGTCGAAGCCAGCGCCCACCCCCAGGGCATAGAGCGCAGCGTCCTTCCAGGTGTAGTCCTTGACGATGGGGCCTATGGGGCGTCCGATGGAGTCCAGGTTCAAGGCCATGGCTGTGCCTCCTGAGCGTCGGCTAGGCCGACGACGTGCTGCTCTTCGTGCCCCGGTCAGCGCAGCGACGCAGCTCGGCTGCCGGAGGGTCGCTGGCGAAGGCGGGGACAAAGATGAACTTGAGGGTGCTCTTGACAAGTGCCACGTAGCGCTCCCGGTCCACGCCCACGATGGACTGGAAGAACTCCTGGCCAGAGATAAAGTTGTAGATGGCGTTCATGATGGCCAGCACCTGCATGCGCGCCTCGGCAGAGACCGGCCCCTTTCTCTCGGCCAGCTTCATGGCCCGCGCGATGTTGGAGACGAAGGAGGGCACCCGCAGGTCGCAGATGGGCTCCGAGCGAGTCTTGGCGAAGTAGCGCAGCAGCACCAGGTTCGACACCTCCGGGTGGTCTAGCAGGTAGTCGGTCATCTGGTCGATGGCCATCTCCAGGCGCTCGGCCAGGGTGCGCCCGCGCACCAGCTCCTCCACCCTCCAAAGCTGCTGCCGGAGGTCCTCGTTGATGTCCAGCACGACGGCCTCATACAGGTCGGTCTTGTCCCCCCAGTGGTAGTAGAGGGTGGAGATGTCCACACCCGCCTCACTGGCGATCATGCGCGTGGTCGTGCCGTGGAAGCCGTACTGGCCGAAGATCTCCCGTGCGACCCTGAGGGTGCGGGCCTTCGTGGAGTCAGGTGAGTGGCGAGCCTTCTCCAGGGGCGTTCTCATGGGTCCAACCAAGGTCTCCATCAAATGATGGAAAAAAGCCTAGCGAACCCGTCCGGCCTTGTCAACCGCGATCACAATGCCATCGGCGCCGCTTGCGCGTCGGCAAGGGGCGCCCGCTTGTGGCTGCTGCCTCGCCAGTGGCCGATCTACTCGGGCTCGGCTGGCGGAGCCGTGCGGCAGCGGTTGCGGCCCGCGGCCTTGGCGTCGCGCATGGCGCTGTCGGCGCGCTGCAGCAGCGCCAGGGGACGCTCCTCACGGTCCCATGTGGCCAGCCCGGCCGACACGGTCTGGGTGACTCTGGT
>JAJRWW010000632.1 GCA_024276595.1 Myxococcota bacterium | reverse complement strand
TGCGTAGCTGCCAGATCCAGTGCAGGGGCAACGGCGACTGCCCCGACGGGCTCGCCTGCGACGACCTGGGAGGCTGGTTGGTCAACAACCGCGTCTGCGACGCCTTCAATCATTTCTGAAGGTGAGGGGAGTGGAGAAGACCCGAGCCTTGGCCAAGAATGGTCCTAGAAGAGCTCGTCCGAGATGGTGCGCCACTGGTCCGAGCTCAGCCTGTCGCCAAAGCCGGGCTGCAGCAGGCCGCCGTCGGCCAGCACCTCGGTCCGGTCGGAGCCGGCCAGCAGGGCGAGCATGCGGTCGATCTCGTGGGTGAGCCAGAAGCGAGCCGTGGCCGAGGGGCGCATGCCGTCCAGGCTGCGCATTCCCGCCTCGAGCTCCATCTTCACCATCCATCCGCTCCGGTAGGGTGAGGTCACCAGGAGGGAAGGCTGCTCCTCGAGCGCATTGTTGGTGCTGCGTACGGTGCCCGATACGGGCGCCTTGAGGGTGAGCTCCCTTTGGCCGCTCCTCAGGGTGACCAGGGGCTCGCCTTGCTGGACCTGGGTGCCCGGCTCGGGCAGCTCCACCGACTCCACCTTCGAGAAGGCGGCCAGCAGCAGGCCGTCCGCGCCCACCTCGGTCAGGCCACCGGCAGTGGGCCGCGCCCAGCCGTGGCGCTCGTGCAGATAGACATCCGGAGGGAGCTCGATCCCCTGGACCTCCATCTTCCTGGCCGGGGCCCTGAGGCGAGCCAAAGCGGGCACGAGCAGGAGCGCCAGGAGAGCCAGGGGCAGGGCGACCACGAAGCCAAGCTGGAGAGCCAGCCCGGTCAAGGCCAGTAGCGGGAACATCAGGAGGATCACCCCGGTGATGGCGAGGATGACGAGGAGGTCCTTTTTCGAGCGCTGGGTGGTGGCTGTGGTGGTCATGATGCTTCCTCCGTTCCGCGTTGTTATCCTGAGTACACTGCAAATGTCGATCCACATCCACGGCTTCGATTAGTGAGAGCACACTAAGCCTGTAACCCCGTGTTTTGTTTGATGAGTTTAGGCATGTCGAATGCCAGGGGTGAGTGATTGAGCTCCCCAGGATGCCCCCGGAGGCCAAAAGTGTAGAATAATTCACCGTTGCACCTGTAGAGAAACTCTACAGGTGAAGCCGATGAATATACGTAGTTTCTACGGAGGCCGTAGCTATTCTCTACAAACAACCACGCGCCTCGAAGAAGAGTCTGCGGCACTCTCCCTGATACTCTGCACTTCGCAAATCCACTTCATCTGGATTATTCGCCGCGAACATGGCGCAGGCGGGGTTCCTGCAGTGGCGCAGGCCAAAGGTATGCCCCAGCTCGTGGACCGCCTCCTTTACGAGGCGTTCCCCCAGGAGCCACGGGTCGGGAGGCAAACCCACAGCCTCCGGGCTGAGCCTGTGGGTGGAGACCACCGCCGCGCTTCCCGAGAGCTGGGCAGCCCCGAGCACGTGGGTGAACACGCTCAGAAACAGGTCCGAGCCGGTGACGCCCAGCACCCGCCAGCCTTGCTCCTTCCCCGCGGCGCCTTGCTCCTTCCCCGTTGCGCCTTGCTCCTTCCCCGTTGCGCCTTGCTCCTTCCCCGCGGAAGCGCATCGAGCGAGGGCGTGGAGCACCTGTCCGGCGTCGTACTGCTGCCGGTCCTCCGAGAAGCAGCCTGGCAGCTCCAAGGGGCGATCCGCCCACTCCACCTGGAGCCCGAGCCGCCTCGGGAGCTGACGGAGGAGCTCCTCCAGGAGGGGGCCGGGCCGCTCCAGGTCGAAGGTCACAACCCGCAGGCGCACCATGGGCTACCCGCGCAGGCCGTACTTGCGGATCTTGTTGTAGAGGGTGGCGCGGTCGATCTGAAGGATCCGCGCGGCCATGGAGATGTTCCACTCCGCGCGCTCCAGGATGCGGATGATGTGCGCCCGCTCCACATCCGCCAGGGTGTCCCCAGAGGGCTCGACAGAGGCTCGGGGTCGATTGAAGGGCAGGTCGTCCACCTGGATCCTCTCCCCCTGGCCAATGACCATGGCCCGCTCGATGGCGTTCTCGAGCTGCCGGACGTTCCCTGGCCAACGCTCCTTGCACAGCATCTCCATGGCGGGCTCGCTCACGCCGGTGACGTTCCTGTCCATCTGGAGGGAGTACTTGCGAATGAAATGGTCCACGAGCAGCGGGATGTCGTCCACCCGATCCCTGAGCGGAGGCACCACGATGGGGAACACGTTCACCCGGAAGAACAGGTCCCGGCGAAAGCTGCCCTCCTCCACGAGCCGTTCGAGCTGCTCGTTGGTAGCGCAGACCACCCGGAAGTCGGAGTGCACCACCCGGTTGCCCCCCAGCCGGGTGAGCTCCCTGGTCTCCAGCACCCGCAGGAGATCCACCTGGGTCTTGGGGGAGATGGTGGATATCTCGTCCAAAAACAGGGTCCCGCCGTCGGCCAGCTCCAGCTTCCCCTTGCGCATGAACTGGGCTCCCGTGAAGGCGCCTTTCTCGTGGCCAAAGAGCTCGCTCTCCAGCAGGCTGTCGGGCAGGGAGGCGCAGTGCACCGGGACGAGGGGAAAGAAGCGGCGTCGCCCTCCCGCGTGGATGGCCCGTGCCACGAGCTCCTTGCCCGTGCCGCTCTCGCCCTGGATCAGCACCGTCACGTCGGTGTCTGCCACCTGGGTGATGAGCTCCTTCACCCGCCTGATGGAGCGAGACTTGCCCACAATCTCGTCCAGGCCAGATATCTCATCCAGCCGCTGGCGGAGCTGCTGGTTCTCCACTGCGAGGCGACGGTGCTCCAGCCCCTTTTGCACCAGGCGGCTCAGCTCGTCGGGGTCCACCGGCTTGGTGATGTAGTCGTAGGCCCCCTGCTTGAGGGCGCGCACAGCCGACTCGACCGAACCGTAGGCGGTGATGATGATCACCAGCATCTCCGGAGCCAGCTCCCGGAGGCGCTCCTGGAGGGCGATGCCATCCATGCCCGGCATCTTCACGTCCACCAGGGCGAGGTCCCAGGGTCCCGCCTCCAGCTTGCGCAGCGCCTCCTTGGCGTCGCCAGCGGCACCCACCTGGTAGCCGTCCGCCTCGAACCAGTGGGTAAGCGAGTCGCGCACGCTGAACTCGTCGTCCACGATCAGAATCCGAGAAGGCTGCTCAGCCATTGTTCTCTCCTGGGCTGGTCTGCTGTGGAGCGTCTTCGCGCTCCAGCGTCGGCTCCCTGAGGAGCTCCACCCGGAAGCATGTCCCCTTTCCCGGGGTGGAGTCCACATCGATGGTGCCGCCGTGGCGGTGGATGATTCCGTAGACCACCGAAAGGCCGAGCCCGACGCCCTTGTTGGCCTCCTTGGTGGAGAAGAAGGGCTCGAAGATATGCGGCAGCACGTCCCTGGGGATGCCATCGCCGGTGTCCTGCACATCCACCCAGACCCGCCTGGCGTCGCCGGTCAGGATTATCGTGAGCTTGCCGCCGGGCTCGGTGGCCTCGATGGCGTTGACAATGAGGGCCATCAGCGCCTGCTGGATCTGCTGCCCATCGCAAAGCAGGGTGTCCTCCTCCAGCTCGATGACCTCCAGCTCGATCTCCCCCATCTGAAGCCTGTGGCCCAGCAGCTTGAGGCACCGATCCAGGATCTCTCCCATGTGCTGCTCTCCCACGCGCACCGGCGACTCCCGGGCGAAGACCAGCAGGTTCTTGACGATGTCACCACAGCGTGCGGTCTCCTCCCTGATGAGGTTGACGTGGCGCAGGGCCTCCTCGCACACGGACCGCTCCTGGACCTCGCCCAGCTTCCGCGCCACGAGGCTGGCGTACACCAGGATCCCAGCCAGGGGGTTGTTCAGCTCGTGGGCCACGGTGGCAGCGAGCTTCCCCAGGGAGGCCATCTTCTCCATGTGGGCGATCCGCCCCTGGATGCGGGTGAGCTGCTCGGTCTTCTCCGCCACCTTGGCCTCCAGCTCATCGCTCCAGAGGCGCTTCTCCCGCTCGGCGGTGGCCAGGGCCGAGGACATGGAGTTGATTGCCCTCGCCAGATCTCCCATCTCATCGGCGGTGTCGAGCTGGATGTGAGTGTCCAGGTTTCCCGACGAGATGCGCGCGATGCCGTCAGTGAGCTTTCGCACGGGAACCCGCACCACGCGGTAGATGAACAGCGCCGCCGCGCCCCCTCCTGCCAGCGCCATGAACAGCAGCATCCAGAGCGCGTCGCGCCTGGCCCTGCTCCTGGCCTGGTCCATGTAGGCGATGCTCATCTTCACGTCCAGCACACCCAGCACCGACTTCTCCGACGGGTGGGCGTGGCAGGCCGCCCGGGAGCAGGAGGGCTCGTTCTGGATGGGCTTGATGAGCCCCAAGATCCTCTTACCAGAGGCGTCCTCGAAGATGCGCACCCGGTCTTTTTGGGGCAAGGAGCGAAGGGGCTTGTTCTTCTCATGGCACCGCACGCAGGCCTCTGCCTGCCTGTCCACGCGGCGGCCGATCTCGCGCTCGTCCGCAGAGAAGATGATCGTGCCGCTCTTGTCGTATATGCGAATCCCTGCCACCCCGGGGCTCTTGGCGATGGAGCGGATGGTCTTGTGCACGCTGTCTTTGCGGTTGAGCAGCATCCCGTCGTGGATGGCTCGCTCGATGAGCTCACTGGTGCGGTGGGCCGACTGACGCATGGAGCTAGTCCACTGCTCGGAGGTGGAGCGAAAGCTCAGGTATCCAAAGACGCCAAACACCACCAGCATCACGAGGAATATCCACACAAAGAGCTTGACGCCGATGGAGTGCAGGAGCGGGGCCGGGCCAGGTGGCCGGCTGGGGCTTAACCGAGGCATGGTGGAGGTCGAAGCTGCTCACACTATACAGCCCCGGCGACAGGACCGCCAGCGAGGCTGCGCCTCAGACCGACGAGGCGGTGTCGAGCAGGGGTGGCCGCCGATGTTGGTGTTTCTGCCCGTAGCTGGGGCCTCGCTAGCCTGACTATAGAGGGGAGCTCTGCGGTTCCCCTCCCCCGCAGGCCACTACCCGCGGCCCGCGGGGCCCCCTCCCCTCAGCCCGGCGACACTCGTCGCCGGCCGTCGCAGGTGCGCCGGCTTGTTGGTGCCGCGTCGTGCGCCTGATCCAAAGCTTGACTCATTTGCGACAGATTCTCGTCCTCAAGGGATCTAGCGTGGCCCATTGTCGCCCATTGTCGCGATTGTGTCTGCGGGTGTGACGACATGTTCTTCTGAATGTGTATACTGTAGCAACTGATGTCAGCATTGTTCCCGTACGCCGGGCATCGAACCACAGGAGGCGCCATGTCAGTTGCCAGCAGGACGCCATTCATCCTCTTGGCGTTGGCCCTGGTGGTCAGCGGCGGCTGTGGTCCCCAGGTCACACGGCAGGTTGACGGCGCGGTCAGTGGGGACGGTGCGATCACACCAGACGGGAGATTGGAGCCGGACGCTGCCCCCTTGCACGAGTGCGTCGAGATGTCCGACTGCGCTCAGTTCGAGGACGGGGATCTGTGCAACGGCACCCTCGTCTGCGAGGGCAGCTTCTGCACGGTTGATCCCGCAACGGTGGTCACCTGCGACCCGAGCCAGGACACCGAGTGTCTTGCGAACCACTGCGACCCAGGGACCGGAGCATGCGGGATGCTCGAGGCTGCGGATGGGACGCCGTGCAACGACGGAGATCTGTGCACCGAGAACGACACCTGTGGGGCTGGTCACTGCGGCGGCGCCACCGAGGTCTGCTGCAGTGACGGCCAGGACAACGACGGTGACGGGGTCAGCGACTGCGACGACGCCGACTGCGCCGGCCTCCCGGAGTGTACTGGCGGATGCCCCTCGGTCCCGGTCCCCGACCCAGTGCCGGACGCGCCGCTTCCGGGGGAGTCCCCGGCGGGGCTGTTCGAGTCGACCTGGTGGGCAGGCTTTTTCGACCACTACGTTTACAACCAGGCCGGCACCATCAAGATCGGTGTCAGGGAGCAGTGGGGCGGCACGATCATTTTCTTTGGCATGTCCAACGGCCTCCCGGGAATGAACAACACCAACGTCATCGACGCCAATGACACGGGCCGGGAGGTCCAGGTAGCCTTCTACGATCCCGACCGGCACATGCAGAACTGCGCCTGGAACGCCTCCTGCCAGTCGACCCCCACGACCTGCCCCTTCTCCATCACCTACCTGGGCTGGAATCCAGTGCAGGGGGGCAACCGGTGCAACAACGGCTCGGGCGTGGAGAGCGTGGACGAGGTCGACGGCGCCATCACCGTGACAACAACTCCTCTTTTTTGGAACCCCAACTGGGACCGACAGGACTGTGATGACAACTGTTGCAGCGATCCCGTGCTGAGCGTTCGCCAGTCCGATGTCAGGGTGATCCAGCGGGTCCGGTTTGTCCGCGAGCACGTTGTGGAGCTGGACTACACGCTCATCAACCTGGGTTCGCTAGATCACGCCTCCACAGCCCAGGAGCTCCCCACGGTCTACACTGGCAATGGCAACCAGGGACCGGATCTCTGGCGGTTGTTCAACTCAGGTGGGCAGGAGATTGCCATCGACACTCCTGGCAACGACGGGTTCTTCTACGAGAGCTTTTCGAGCACCGGCGGCTGGGTGACCATGCAGAACGACAGCCTCGACTATGGCGTTGGGCTCTCCACAGAGAACCGGCTCGTCAACTGGCAGGGCTGGCAGCTCCGCTCCCTGCCCTTCAACAACTTCCGTCCGCTGTTCGCTTTCGGGATCCCTGCCTCGGGCACAATCCGAGCGCGGTCGTACCTCATCCTTGGCTCCTTGGCCACCGTGAGCAGTGAGGCCCAGTGGCTGGATGCAAACCTCGCCCCATTTGGGAGCCTGGACGGCCCGGCCGAGGATGAGACCGTGTCCGGGCAGGTATCTGTACACGGCTGGGCGCTGGACAACAAGGGCGTCACGTCGGTGGAGCTGGTCATCGATGGAGTGACGACCGTGCCGCTCAGCTACGGAGCCAGCCGCCCGGACGTGTGCGCGGTATGGCCGGAGTACCCGGGCTGCTCACAGGTGGGCTTTGTGGGGACATTCGATACGGCAGGGCTCTCTCCTTGCCCCCACCTGCTGGAGGCTCGCGCCCACGACGCGGACGGCAACAGTCGGGTCATAGACAGGCATCGCATATTCGTGGCGCCCTAAATGCGGATGTCAACATGACTGCCTGGCCATGATCCCCCAGGTCTTGCCGCCAAGCTCGACAGGGCACCTTCCGGGGTGGGGCGCTGTTGTGGGAGGCTCAGCCTCGTCGGTGTGAGGCAGAGCCTCGCTAACCCTCGAGCTGGCAGCTCGAGGAGCAGCCGTCGCCGTCGATGTTGTTGCCGTCGTCGCAGGCCTCTCCAGGGTCCAGGACGCCGTTGCCGCAGAGGCAGAAGGCGTCGTCCCGGCAGTCCGTGTCGGCGCAGTCCACCAGGCCGTCAGAGTCGTTGTCGACCCGATCGTCGCAGATCGTTTCCACGGAGACCTCCAGCTCACAGAGGGCGCTGCAGCCGTCGCCGTCGGTGTTGTTGCCGTCGTCACAGCCCTCTCCGGGGTCCAGGATGCCGTCGCCGCAGGTGGAGGCGCAGGCAGGGTCGCCCTGGCAGTCGGGGTCGCCGCAGTCCACTAGCCCGTCTCCATCGTTGTCCAGGCCGTCGGCACAGTCGGTCTCGGCGGCGGGCTCGGTCTGGCAGGAGGCGCTGCAGCCGTCGCCGTCGGTGTTGTTTCCATCGTCGCACTCCTCGTCGCCCTCCAGGTCTCCGTTCCCGCACACCGGTGCGGTGACACCCCTTACCATCACCTGGTCAGGCATGCAGCTCGCCCCCAGGAGGGTCACCGCCGTGGTGAGTGAGAGGGCGGCGAGTGGAGGCAACCAGGTTGTGCGAAGGGTCGAGGTCAGCACGGGCAACTCCCACTCATTTCGATCTGGCGGCCGAGAGGTGGTGTAGGCGGCGGCGGGCCTGGGCCGCTTGCAAGGCCCGGGGCCAGCGCGCGAGGAGATCCTTCAAGGCGGTCATCTCGGCTGCCCTTCGACCCAGGCGGCGCAGGGCCAGGGCGCGGCCAAAGGTGGCCTCCTGAGCCAGGTCCCCCCGCCGAGTAATGGCCAGGTACCTGTCGAAGGCGCGCAGGGCTCCCGCGGCGTCGCGACCTGGACCGAGCAGTATGATGCCCAGGGACACAAGCGCGGCGCGGCCCTCTGGTGTGGCCGGGTGGCGTCGGATGAGCTCTCGGTAGGCTGCCATGGCGCCAGACCAGCGGCGAGCCGCGCGGTGGGTCTGGGCGCGCTCCAGGAGCTCGCGGGCGGTGGGGCCTCGTCCGGCCGATCGCGAATGGACCGAGGAGCTCGTCTTTTGCACAGGCGCCACGTTGCGGGAGGGCTTGTCCACAAGCTCCGAGAGCCCCGCTCCTTCGGCTCCTCGACGAGCCTTGAGCTCGAAGCGGCGCTCCTTGACCTGTGCCGGCTCCAGGGAGATGGACTCACGCACCGTGTCGCGACCGGCGAGGCGCAGGGTAACCTTGCGCAGGCCGGGCTCCAGGTGGGCAGCCAGGGGCGTGATCCCCACCGGCGTGCCGTCCACGAACACCGCGGCGCCGGGAGGGGCTGTCTGCAACCTCAAGGTGGCGTGACCGCGTGGGTCCTCCACTGGAGGCAGCAGCCACAGAACCCGAGCGGCGCGCCGCTGCCCGGCGACGCCCATGCGGTGGGCGAGGGAGGCGGCCAGGCCCTTCCCCAAAACCACCAGCCGGCCCGGGCGGACGTCCCGCGCCTTGCTGCCAGGCTCTTGGACCCGAACGACCCCGCGCAGGACGCGCAGGGCTGTGTAGTTTCCAGTTGCGTACAGGGAGAACGCGGTGCCCTTCACCGTGATGCTCCCGGAAGGGGTGCGGACCTCGAAGACCTGGCCCCTCCGACGGTGCGTCACGGACACCAGCAGATCCCCCCTCGTCAGGCGGACCTGCACACGCTCTGGGGTGAGGTGATCCAGGGTCAGGGCCGTCTGGGCTCCAAGCAGGAGGGTGCTGCCCTGGGGCAGACGCAGGGCGGCGCCCCCTGCCCGGGAGTCGATCCGTTGGCCTGTGCGTGGTCGGTCCGTGAGGCGCAGGGGGTCGCGACCCAGGAGGGCGTCGCCCGAGCGAAGGAGGACCAGCGCGGTCGCCGCTTTCGGAGTGGTCGCCCTCTCTCCGGGCAGACGCTGCATGTCACGCGGCCAGAAGGTCACCGCCAGGGCCGTCACCAGGCAGGCCGCCAGGCCAACCACCGCCCAGATCCAGCGGCTCCGGCCAGCGCTCACGCCGCCCATCTCCCTCTCTCCTGAGGCTGCCACGAGCTGGGTTATCGCGCGGCGACGGGCGAGGTCGTCCAGGGGCATGGCCGCCGGAGCGGTCCCATCGAAGCGAAGCTCCTCCAGCAGCGCCAGCTCGGTTCGACAGGCTGCACAGGTGGACAGATGGGCCTCCCCAAAGGCGCGGTCGTCCTCTGCCCAGGCCGCCCTCTCGGAGTCGAGCAGGAGCTGCTCCAGGCGCGCACAGTCGGCGAAGCTCGGGTCTTCACGGCTCATGTTTTCACCCAAGGCTCCCATCCTGCCAGCACCGGATCGGCGAGAATGAGCTTGCGGAGCTGCCGCTTGCCGCGGCGAAGACGCCCACGCACTGTGTTGGGTCGGGAGTCGGTGATCCTGGCGATCTCCTCCACTCCGTATCCGTGCACCCAGCGGAGCACCACCACAGCTCGGCGCCGGGGGCCCAGGCGACCCAGCACCGTGGCCAGCCGCCGGTGAAGCTCCCGCCTCTGGATCTCCTGGTCCAGCGCGGTGGTCTCCTTTTCAGAAAAAGAGGCCTCCAGCCGATCCTGCGCCACGTGGACGTCCTCGGAGCCGCGCAGGGGCTCCTCCCGACGCCGACGGGCCTTGAGGGCTCTGAAGGAGGTTCGGACAGTGATCCGATCAGCCCATGCATCCAGGGGGCCTTCGGCCCTGAAGCTGCTGGCAGAGCGAAGTATCTCTATCATGGAGAGCTGCACCAGGTCGTCCTTGTCCGGGTCGCCCCCGGCCAGATAGGAGACGGTGGCGCGCACATGGTCAAACAGCCGCTGGGCCAGTAGCTGCCTGGCGCGCGCCTCTCCCCGCCCCGCGGCCCGGGCGAGCTCCAGGTCAGCCTGGGGCGAGGCATCTGCCTCCTTGGGGGACGAGGGCGACACACTCATCATCCTGTTGTCTTAGTGGGCCGCATGGGGTGGCTTCAGACACATCTTTTTTTGCTCCCCACAGCCCTCGGTCACACGATGTCCGCCGAGAAGCCTATCATCAAGCAGGGTTGCACCGGCCATGGGCTCAGAAGAGGCTCGGTGACCTGCTGGTTTACGAGCACGTAGCGTCGCCAGTTGAGCCCGACCTGCGCGGAGACCGCCAGGACCAGACGAAGTCGCCCCAGGAGGCTCACCCCGGCCGAGATGGTCGGCAGGAGCGACCAGAGCAGGTCCCCGCCATCTGAGCTCGCCCTGTGAGTGGTCGGGTCCACGCTGGTGGAGAGGGTCGCCCAGTCCATGATGACCGACAGGGCCAGCGCCAGTTGAAAGCGACCCCAGCGGCGGTGCCACCTGGCGCCCAGGCCGATGGGGTGGGGTTGGAGATCCAGCCGGGAGCTGCCCACCCGGCCGGTGAGCTTCTGGGTGACCCGGTAGCTCAGCAGCAGCTCCCAGCCGGCGCGCAGGTGGAAGATGGCCGCCAGCTCGCCACCGCTCACGGCCCCCACCTCCGAGGAGTACCCCGACAGGAAGTACCCCGCCTCCAGCCCGAGGCCGAAGCGCCAGCCAGCCTCGCCCCTCCGAGCCTTGCCCCTCACCGGGGAAGGGTGGGCGCGCGGTGGCGGCCGGCGCGGTGGGATCGCCGGCCCGGTGCTCCTCGGGCGCGGTGGGATCGTCGGCCCGGTGCTCCTCGGGCGCGGTGGGATCGCCGGCCCGGTGCTCCTCGGGCGCGGCGGGATCGCCGGCCCGGTGCTCCTCGGGCGCGGCGGGATCGCCGGCCGTGCTGGAGAGGCGCGTGCGGGCACGGGCGGAGGGGCCCGTGGCTGCGGGGGCAAGGGCTGGCCCGCCAGCAGGGCGAGCATGGAGCTGCGCACGATTATTGCGAGCGCCTCCAGGCGACCGCTCAGGGTGGCCCCTGTCACTCGCCGTACCACCAGTCGCCCGGAGCTGGCGGCGAGCATGAGGATCTCGTTGGGCTGGTTGGCGTCGTACCAGGCCACCGCGAGCACGCCTCTGGTGGAGGCGTACCTCTTCGACAGGGCCACCTGAGCGGCCCGGGAGCGCGCCATCCGATTCACCCACGCCACCCGAAGCACCAGGGAGGTGTCGCTGAGCTGGCTTCGGAGCGCCCTGATGGCGCGCGAGGTCACCCGGGAGCGGTTCTTGGCGGCGAGCAGCAGGAGGGTCTTGGCTCGGGGTGAGGCGCTTCGAGCTGCAGCCGTGGAGCCATCCAGCGTCCAGAGGAGCGCCAGGGCTGCCAGGAGACCAGGGTGTCTCCGAGAGCACAAGCTGAAACAACCATGGCGCGAGTCAGACACGGTTAGCCCCATATATCACACCGATGGGGCGGATGGGCCAGGGCGAGAGCCGCGAGAGCCGCGAGAGCCGCGAGAGCCGCGAGAGC
>JAJRWW010000631.1 GCA_024276595.1 Myxococcota bacterium | reverse complement strand
GGCGGAACATACCATGTCAGATCCCCAAGATATCGAGCTCGTTGAGGAGCTCCCAGACAAGATCCCGATCCTGCCGCTGCGCAACTCGGTGCTCTTTCCCGGCTCCATCATTCCCATCGACGTGGGCAGACGCAAGTCCGTCCGGCTGGTGGAGGAGTCCATAGCGCAGGAGCGGCCCATCATCGGCATCCTGACCCAGCGAGAGGCTCGGGTGGACGACCCGGTGCCCGAGGACATGTACTCTGTGGGCTGCGCGGCGCGGATCCTGAAGGTCATCAAGCTGGCCAAGGACAACTTCAGCGTGATCCTCCAGGGTGTGGCTCGCTTCAAGGTCAGGGAGTTCACCGGGCAGGAGCCCTATATCAGCTCCCACGTGGAGTTCGTGCCCGACGACAAGACCACGGACGTGGAGCTGGACGCGCTCGTGCTCAACCTCCGGGACGTGGCCAAGCGGGTCATCAAGCTCATGCCGGAGCTGCCCAAGGAGGCATCTGCGCTGGTGGACAGCGTCACCGACGCCGGTCAGCTCGCGGACCTGCTCACCTCCAACCTGGATGTGGCGGTGGACGAGAAGCAGCAGGTGCTCGAGACCTATGACCTCAAGGCCAGGTTGCGACTGGTGCTCACCTACTTGACCCGGCAGCTCGAGGTGCTGCAGGTGAGGGAGCGGATCAACTCTCAGGTGCAGGAGGAGATGGGGCGCAACCAGCGTGAGTACGTGCTCCGACAGCAGCTAAAGGCCATCAAGGAGGAGCTGGGGGAGATGGACGACGCCTCGTCGGACATCGAGGAGTTCCGCGAGAAGATCGAGAAGGGCAACATGCCCGAGGAGGCGGAGAAGATGGCGCTCAAGCAGTATGAGCGCCTCAAGATGATGCAGCCAGCCTCCTCCGAGTACACGGTGACCCGCACCTACCTGGAGTGGTTGACCGACCTGCCCTGGGACGTGTCCACCGAGGACAAGATCAACATTGAGGACGTGCGGCGCATCCTGGACGAGGACCACTACGACCTGGACAAGGTGAAGAAGCGGATCCTCGAGTACATGGCCGTGCGAAAGCTCAAGGCCGACAAGAAGGGGCCCATCCTGTGCCTGGTCGGCCCTCCCGGCGTGGGCAAGACATCCCTCGGTCGCTCCATTGCGCGGGCCATCGACAGGAAGTTCTGGCGAGTCTCCCTGGGCGGGGTCCGGGACGAGGCGGAGATCCGCGGGCACCGACGCACCTACGTGGGCTCTCTTCCCGGTAGGATCATCCAGGGCATCAAGAAGGTGGGGGTCAACAACCCGGTCTTCATGCTCGACGAGATCGACAAGCTGGGGCACGACTTCCGAGGGGATCCTGCCTCAGCCCTCTTGGAGGTGCTGGACCCGGAGCAGAACGACTCCTTCTCGGACCACTATCTGGAGGTGGCCTTCGACCTTTCGAAGGTCATGTTCATAGCCACCGCCAACATCATCGACACCGTCCCTCCAGCTCTGCGCGACAGGCTCGAGATCATCGAGCTGCCCGGATACACCCGCAAGGAGAAGCTCAACATCGCCAAGCAGTTCCTGGTGCCACGGCAGGTGGAGGACCACGGCCTCACCGATGAGGACATCCAGTTCACCGACGACGCCATCCAGGAGCTCATCGACTCCTACACCCGGGAGGCGGGCGTGCGCAACTGCGAGCGGGAGGTGGCCAACATCTGCCGCGGGGTCGCGGTCAAGGTGGCCTCGGGCGAGGCCGAGGCCAAGGCTCTCATCGAAAAGGACAGCATCAAGGACTTTCTGGGCGCGCCCAAGTTCGTTCCAGAGGTGGCAGAGCGCACCGGAGAGAGCGGTGTGGCCACCGGCCTCGCCTGGACCCCTGTGGGGGGCGACATAATCTTCGTGGAGGCCTCGCAGATGCCGGGGAAGGGGAACCTGGTCATGACCGGGCAGCTCGGTGATGTCATGAAGGAGAGCGCTCAGGCGGCCCTCTCCTTTATCCGCTCCCGGGCGGAGACCTTTGGCATCGAGCCCAACTTCCTGGAGGGCAGGGACATCCACCTGCACATTCCGGCTGGCGCCATCCCCAAGGACGGCCCCTCCGCAGGGATAACCATGTTCTCCGCCATGGTCTCGATGCTCCTGGGGCGGAAGGTGAGGCACGACGTGGCCATGACCGGGGAGATCACCTTGAGGGGCTCAGTGCTGCCGGTGGGCGGCATCAAGGAGAAGGCCCTCGCCGCCCACCGGGCGGGGATCACCCGGGTGGTCATGCCGGAGCGCAACCGCAAGGACCTCGACGACATCCCTGAGGAGGCGCGCGAAGACCTGGAGATCATCTTCGTAAAGCGCATGGAGGACGCCCTTTCCCTGGTGCTGGAGGAGACACCTCCCTGAGCTCCTCCGCATGGCCCGGACCTTCCCGCGGCTCCCTGGCGCCGCCCGCAGCCCACCACAGGATCTCATGGCTCCCCGAGCAAAACCCGAAGGCGCGATGGCCCTCGAGCCCAACCACCTGGTCATCAAGGGGGCGCGCGAGCACAACCTCCAGATCGACCACCTCAGGCTCCCCAAGCGACGATTCATCGTCTTCACCGGCGTCTCCGGAAGCGGGAAGTCATCGCTGGCCTTTGACACCATCTTTGCCGAGGGGCAGCGCCGCTACGTGGAGAGCCTGTCGGCATACGCGAGGCAGTTTCTCGGCCAGATGGACAAGCCCCTCTTCGACCACATCAGCGGGCTCTCTCCCACCATCGCCATCGAGCAGAAGGCCGCCTCTGGCAACCCGCGCTCCACCGTCGGGACCATCACCGAGATCGCCGATTACCTCCGGGTGCTCTACGCCCGTGTAGGGGTGCAGCACTGCCACGGCTGCGGCGCCCCAGTTGCTGCCCTGTCCACCGACGAGATAGTTCAGCTTCTGCGCCGGGAGATGGACGGGCACAAGGTGCTGGTCCTGGCGCCCATTGTGGTCGAGCGCAAGGGGGAGCACCGGGAGCTGTTGGCCGAGGCCCTGGGCCGAGGGTTTTTGCGGGTGCGCGTCGATGGAGAGATCCATCGGCTGGACGATCTCCCCTCCCTGGACAAGCGGCGCAAGCACACCATGGAGCTGGTGGTGGACCGACTGACCATCAAGGGAGGGGACTCCCGGTTGACTGACTCCGTGGAGACCGCGCTCAGGGAGTCGGGGGGAGCCCTGATCGTGGCGCCAGCCCAGGGAGGTGGACCCGAGCGGCACCTGTCGGAGCACCGCTTCTGTGCCCAGTGCGGCTTTGCGTTCCCCGAGCTGTCTCCCCAGTCCTTTTCCTTCAACACTCCCCTGGGCATGTGTCCTGAGTGCAACGGGCTCGGCCGGAGGCTCCAGATCGATCCGGACCTCGTGGTGCCGGACCCCACCCTCTCCATTCGGGAGGGGGCCATCGCTCCCTTTGCGAGCGTCATGGAGCGAGAGAGCGGCTGGACATACCAGATCGTGGAGGCCATGGTGCGCCACTACGGCATCGACGTGGACAGGCCCTGGAAGCGGCTGCCCGCCCGTCACCGGCGCCTGATGCTCTACGGATCCGGTGGTGAGCGGGTGCACGTGGCCTTTGAGCACACCCACGGCCAGGTGGAGTGGGACATGCGCTACGAGGGCATTATCAACACCCTCATGCGACGCTATCAGCAGACGCAGTCGGAGGCCATGCGGCGCCACTACCTGAGCTACTTCGCCGAGGGGAGCTGCGACTCCTGCGGTGGCTCTCGGCTGCGGCCCGAGTCCCGGGCGGTGAGGGTGGCCGGCCTGGAGATGGACCGCGTCACGGCCATGACCATCGCCCAGGCAGCGGCTCATTTCGAGGCGCTGGACGTCTCCGGAGACCGGGCAGAGGTGGCCTCGGAGCTGGTCAAGGAGATCTCCGCCCGGCTAGGGTTTCTCCTGGACGTGGGACTGGACTATCTCACCCTGGACCGAAGCGGCCCCACCCTGTCTGCGGGGGAGGCCCAGCGGCTGCGCCTGGCCAGTCAGCTCGGCGCGGAGCTCTCCGGGGTGCTGTACGTGCTGGACGAGCCCACCATTGGGTTGCACCAAAGGGACTGCTCCCGACTGGTGGACGCCCTCTTGAGGCTGCGGGACCTGGGCAACACGGTGCTGGCGGTGGAGCACGACCGGGAGACCATCGAGCGGGCGGACCACCTGGTGGATTTTGGTCCGGGAGCCGGGTCCGAGGGTGGTGAGGTGGTGTATCAGGGAACCGTGCGGGGCGCCCTGCGAAGCTCCAGGTCACTGACCGGGCGCTACTTGAGCGGCCGGGAGCGCATCGAGGTGCCCTCCACGCGCCGATCTCCGACTGGCTTCATTCGCGTCTACGGAGCCTCCAAGAACAACCTGCAGAACATCGACGTCGCGTTTCCGAAGGGGGTGCTCTGCGTGGTGACAGGGGTCTCTGGCGCCGGCAAGAGCTCGCTGGTGAGCTCGATCCTGTATCCCGCCCTCAGGCGTCGCCTCCACGACAGCCGGGAGCCTGTCACCGGTTTCAGGCGCATCTCCGGGCTCGGCAGCCTGGACAAGGTGATCCGCATAGATCAACAGCCCATCGGGCGCACGCCCAGGTCCAACCCGGCCACCTACACGAAGGCCTTCGATCACATCCGCAAGCTCTTCGCCCAGACTCCAGAGTCCAGGGCCTTTGGCTTCGCACCGGGGCGCTTCTCCTTCAACGTTCGCGGGGGACGCTGCGAGGCCTGCGAGGGGGCCGGGGTGGTGAAGGTGGAGATGCACTTTCTGGCCGACATGTACGTGGAGTGCCAGGTGTGCGGGGGCCGTCGCTTCAACGACGCCACCCTGAGGGTGAAGTACAAGGGGCGTAGCATCCACCAGGTGCTGGAGGCGAGCGTGGCCGAGGCTCTGGATCTTTTTGGCAACCACCGGGCCCTGTCGCGCATCTTGCAGACCCTCAGCGACGTGGGCCTGGACTACATCCGGCTCGGTCAGCCGGCCACCACCCTCTCCGGTGGCGAGGCCCAGCGGGTGAAGCTCTCGCGAGAGCTGGCCAAGCGGTCCACGGGGCGGACCTTGTACCTGCTGGACGAGCCCACCAGCGGCCTGCACTTCGACGACATTCGCAAGCTCCTCGGGGTGCTGGATCGTCTCGTGTCATCCGGGAACACCGTCTTGGTCATCGAGCACAACCTGGATGTGATAAAATGTGCCGACTATGTCGTTGACCTTGGCCCTGATGGTGGCTCGAGGGGCGGCTCGGTGGTGGCCGTGGGCACCCCGGAGGAGGTGGCTCGAGCCCGCGGATCCCACACCGGCCTGGCGCTTGGCACCGAGCTTGAGAAGCCCTCGCCGCGCCGGGCGCGCCGAAGAAAGAAAGGGTGACCCTGAAAAGCCGCGCCGCGCAGATCTCTTCCTGGGCTCCATGCTGTGCGCTCCTGTTGGTGGGGGCGCAGGGCTGCGCGAGCCCGCGCATGGACTTCGGACCGAGCAGGGCCGCCGGCCGCTCCGAGGGACCCTTGACTCGCGCCGACTTCGAGCTGGACATGCAGCTCCTGGGCGGCCGACGTCACCGGCTGCCCCACAGGATCAAGGGGCGGGACGTGCGCCCCCTGCTGCCCAGGATCCCCCTGAAGGTGTCGCCTGGCGACTGGGTGTTTGCCGTGCTGCCCGCCGGCAAGAGCTGGCGCCGCGTCTGCTGGCGCTCGGCGCGGATCACGGCCATCACCCCCGAGGGGGCCTCGGTGGTCACCGAGGAGGGGCGCCGATTTGCCGCCGTGGTGCCGGCGTTGGTGGGGACCCAGCGCAGGGGCAGGCTCCACGTGGGCCAGGTGGTGCGGGTGCACAGCGGTCGCGCGCTGCCCTTTGGAAGGGTCTCGGGCCTGGGCCGGGGGGAGGTGCTGGTTCGGACCCCGTGGCTGGGGCGGTCACGGGTGGTGAGCGCCCGTCGCCAGGAGGTGCTCCCCGTTGGCAAGGGGCTGTCCCGGGGCGCTCCAGTGGTATATCGTGTCCACTCCCTTGGCCGTCTGGGCGCTCTGGTGGTCTCGGAAAACAAGTACCGCTGGGTGCTGGGCGCCGAGGGGGTGCTGCAGCGCCTGCCCTGGCACCTGGTGACCCCGGTGCCCATCTCCAGGCGCTACTCGCCGGGAGACCGGGTCCTGGCGGCGATGCCGAAGGGGTTGAAGCTCGTGTCCGTGACCCGGGCACTGGCTCAGCACGTGCTGTACGAGGTCTCCTGGACACCGACCCAAAGGGACGTCGTGCCCTTCTCCCAGATGGCCCCGCCATGACCTCCTGCGGTTGAGCAGACAGGGCTCCTGGGGCTCACCCATGCGGTCGGGCGCCTGGCCAGCGGGTGACGAACCGGGCCCCGCCGTCCTCGGCCGCCTCGACCCAGACGTCCCCCTGGTGGGCCCGGAGGATGCGCCGTACGATGGCCAGCCCCAGGCCCGCGCCGCCCGACTGGCGACTGCGGCTGGCGTCTTGACGGGCAAAGGGCTCGAAGATGCGTTCCCGGTCTCGAGGGGCAACCCCAGGTCCGTCATCGATCACCAGGATGAGCAGATCGTCGCCCTCTGGATCGGCGGTCGATTTCCCGTGACCTCGGTGGGCGGCTCTGGCGTCGTCGCCGGGAGGCATCTCTGACTGGTGGGGAGGATTCGCAGGGAGCTCGCCAGGGGAGCGGCCTCCTCTCGCCGGGCAAAGGTCGCCCTGTCCAAGGTCGTGCACCTGGATCAGGACCCGTGTCCGGGCGTGGCGGATGGCGTTCTCCAGGAGGTTTCGCATCGCTCGGCGAAAGTGCCGGCGGTCTGCCCTCAAGGTGATGCCCCTGCCTGTGGGGGAGGGTTCAAGGGCGGGAGCTGGGCGCAGGTCGCAGGTGATCTCCGGCCGCAGCTCTGCCTGCTTCTCCAGCAGGATCCGTAGCTCCGTGAGCACGTCGATCTCCTGGCTTTGGGGCTGGAGGGCCTGGTCGCCGCTCTTGATGTAGAGCAGCAGGTCCCCCACCAGGTTGTCCAGCTCGTCCAGGTCCTCGTCTATGGACTGGAGGCGGCGCTCCCGATCCTCCTCTCCCTTGGCTGTCCTGAGCATCTCCAGGCCGAAGCGGATCCTCGCCGCGGGGGTCCGTAGCTCGTGGGACACACCCTGGATGAGGCGCTGCTGTCGCTGGAGGAGGAGCTCGACCTGCTCGGCCATGGCGTTGAAGCGGAGCCCAAGGCGGCCCAGGGCGTCCTTTGAGGAGAAGGTCGCCCGGGCGGAGAGATCTCCGGTGGCGATGCGGTCTGCGACCCGTCCCAGGGAGCGGATGCGCCTGACCATCGGCCAGGCCAGGGTGACCCCGGTCACGAGCACCACGAAGAAGATGGCGACCACCATCTTGGCCAGGGGGATGGGATCCCAGTGGACCGTGTGGACCCCCACCGCGAGCAGCAGCTTGTTTTTGCGGACTGGTATCCAGACGGTGTAGATGGAGTGCCTGTCAAAGGTGACCCGGGGCTCGTGGTGGCGCCAGGCCCTCAGGACGTCCGCCGGGATCTCGTCTCTGGCAGGATCCAGCAGGCGGATGGGGTGCTTGGACTCCCGCTTGAGGGACGCGAGCACGGCCTGGAGCTTGCCTGGCGGGGCGTTCTCCAGGCGCTGGTGGGCGCGGGCGACGGTCTTGACGTGGGAGATGATGTGCTTGCGGATCCTGCTCCGGCTGGCCTGCACCACTCCCCAGTGAACGATGAAAAGAGAGGTCACGAGCACGAAGAGCATGCCCAGGGAGATGCGCAGGACGATGCGGCTCACGGTTCCGTCACCGCCAGGAGGTAGCCCGTGCCGCGCACGGACTTGATCAGCCGTGGCCTCTTGCCGTCGTCTCCCAGCTTCTTGCGCAGGCGCGCCACCCGCAGGTCCATGGACCGGTCGAGGCCGTCGTACTCTATGCCGCGCAGCTCCCGGTAGATCCGGTCGCGGCTGACTATCTCTCCAGCGTTGGAGGCCAGCAGCCACAGCAGGTCGAACTCGGCCGTGGTGAGGGTGATGGGCTCCCCGTCCATCTCCGCTCGCCTGCTGGCGGCGTCCACGAAGAGGCGGCCCACCTGCAAGGTGGAGCGGGCGGAGCGGTCCAGGCGCCTGAGGAGGGTGTTGACCCTCGCCAGGAGACGGCGGGGGTGCACAGGCTTGGCCAGGTAGTCGTCGGCGCCCAGCTCCAGCCCGAGGATCTCGTCGGTCTCCTCGACCCGGGCGGTGAGCATGAGGATCGCCCCCCCGAAGCGAGGCCGCACCCTCCGGCAGACCGAGAGGCCGTCCAGGCCCGGGAGCATCAGGTCGAGGATCACGAGGTCTGGGCGCTCATGGAGAATGCGGGCAGGGGCCCGGTCGCCACGTGGCTCCAGGTCCACCCGAAAGCCGTTGGCCTGGAGGAACTCGCACACCAGGGCGGCCAGCTTCTGGTCATCCTCCACCAGGAGCACTCGGGGTGGGTATGAAGGGGGCCGGGCCATGGCGGCATCATACATCATCACAATTGATGATGGATCCACGTCCGGGCCAGGGCAGCTACGGTTTGGTACCTGAATGTATCCGTTGGTATCGAGGCGCAGACGAGCGCCGCGGCGGGCCGAGGCGGCCTCAGGAGCGACGGACGAGCGAGAGGGGCAGGCCGGCCAGGCGCCGCAAGGCCCGTCTCAGGGCCACGTGCCAGGGCACGCGGGCCGCGGCCCGGGCCTCGGACTGTGCCTTGAGATCCGCGATGGCCGCCATGACGCGGTCTATGACCTTTCGGGAGGTCTCCTTGGAGGAGGGCAGGGCGAAGAGGTCGCTCATGTCAATGGGCTCGCCGATGTTGACCTCGATCCGCCGGAAGAGACGGGGCCACGCGGTGCCCACGGGCAGGAGGGTGTCCATGCCGGAGTGATAGATGGGGATCACCTTGCAGCGGGTGTCGTGGATGAGCTTGCCCGTGCCAGGCCTGCCCTCGAGGAGCTCACCCGTACGGCTGCGAGTGCCCTCGGGGAAGATGCACATGTGCCCCTTGGGGAGGGTCTCTGTCATCACCCGCAGAGCGTCGAAGTCCTTTGCGCCACGGCGCACGGGGATGCAGCGCCACCTGTGGGAGAACCAGCCGATGATCCTGTTGCGGAAGAAGTTCTCCATGGCGGCCGGATGGTAGGGCAGCACACGGGGGAGGAACCAGCCCCAGGGCCAGCTCGAGAGGTGGCCGATGAGGTAGCTGTCGATCATGGTGCGGTGGTTTGAGCAGAGCAAGGTGTTTTTGGAGATGCCGATGTTTCGTCGGCCGTAGACCCTGGTGCGGTTGAGCACTCGGAAGAGGACCAGCGCCACAAGGGAGGTGACGTTGATCATCAGGTAGCTCGCCAGGAAGTTCACCCCTGCGAGGAGCCTGCGGCCAGCCACGCGGAGCAGGCCCGGGCGCTCGATGTTCGGCAGAGGGATGGGATCCTGCTCGAAGATGACCTCTTGCGGCCCAACAGGGGGCTTGCCGGTCACGGTCGAGTCGAAGATCACCTCTGGAGCTGGCTCCACCTGCGGGGTGCTGGGGGTTGGGCTATGCATTGTCCGAATCTCTCCGGGTAGATCTGGTCCGATTCTTTTCTTCCGACGGTGCGACGGGTATCAAGTTTCGTGCCATTTTCTACTGGATCGGTTAGGGAGAGTTACGGCTCTGGAATCACAGGCGATGCAGGTATTATCCCAGTATCGCTTATGTCTATCGGGTGCGTAAGGAGGTACCCTATGTCCCTGGGTGTGCGAAAAGGATCGCGCGGTTTCTCTGACAGGTCGGACCAATTGACGGGCAACTGGTCCGACCGGCGATGGGAGCTACTTGAGCAATGGAGCTAGGGCGTCCCTTGGCGCCGGCAGGTCCTCGCCCCTCGCCGGTTGTTCCCTGGCTTCTTCGCTGGGGCCCGGTGATCATGCTGGTGGCAGCCACCGCGCTTCGGCTCTGGTCGCTGGGCCTGCACAGCCTCTGGCTGGACGAGGCCACCAGCCTCCAGTTTGCGCGCCACTCCACAAGGGGCGCTCTCCTGGCAGAGGTGAACAACCCGCCTCTCTTTCGTCTGCTCCTGCACCTGTGGATCCGGCTGGTGCCGGCGGAGTCGGACGCCTGGCTGCGACTGCTGCCGGCCATCTTCGGGGCGCTGGCATGCTTCGCCTTCTGGCCCCTGGCCCGGAGGTTCCTCGACAGAAAGGGAGCCCTGGCCGCCCTCACCCTCTTTGCCCTGGACCCCTACCATCTGCTCTTTTCGCAGGAGATTCGTTCCTACAGCCTGCTGGTGCTGCTCGTGGTGCTGGCCATGTGGCTGCACCTGCGCACGGCCGAGCGCCCCCAGAGGTGGGGGGCTGGTCTGGCGTACTGCCTGGTGCTGGTGGCGGGCCTGCACACCCACTATCAGTTTGGCTGGGTGGCCCTTGTGCTGGGGGCTCACCGACTCCTGCTGCTTGGGGGGCGGAGCCCGCGGGACCGGCTGGCCCTCCTTTTGCCCCTGGGAGCGGCCGCGCTGCTGTTCGTGCCGTGGCTGGTAACATTCCTGAGTGGGGTGGAGGCCCAGCAGCGGGGCTACACAACGGATCTCTTGGGCAGGGCGCTTTCGCTGCCCTTTCTCCTGCTGCTGGGCGAGTCGGCAGCGGTTCGGATCTACCCGCAGACGCACCGGGAGGTCGCTCTTGGGCACCTGTGGCTGGTGATCCCCTTTGTGCTGGCCCTGGCGCCGCTTTTGTGGCGGGGTGTCCAGCGCCTTTGGAGAGGCGGCGGGGACGGGCGGATGCTGCTGGCGGTGGCCGTGGTTCCCACGGTGGGCCTGGCGCTGCTGTTTCCCTGGCTGCCGCTGTTTACCGCGCGCTACCTCTGCTTTCTTATTCCAGCGCTGTGTCTGCTGCTCGCCGCGGGCCTGTACCTGGGTGACCTGGCAGGGCGTGTGGCCCTCGGCGTGCTCCTGCTGCTGCAGATCATCTCCCTGGCCCGCTACCACTTCGACCCCTCCTTTGGCCGAGAGGACTGGCGGGGCGCGGCCAGCTACGTGGCTCATCACGAGCGGCCAGGGGGCGTGATAGTCCTGGACAAGCGGTACGTGCAGATCCCTTTCGACCGCTACTACCGCGGGCGGCTCCCCAGGGTGGGGCTCCCGGAGGGGCGGGATGAGCGCTGGCGGATCCTGGCCCGGCTGGCCCGGGCTCACCCAGGGGGTGTGATCCTGGTGCTCTCCCACGCCTGGAACACCGGCGACCAGTCTCGCAGGATGCTCTCGCGGCTGCTGTGCGCTGAATCGAGGCGCATCTTCAGAAAAAGCAACGGGATCGAGGTCTACGGGTTTGTCCCCTGCAAAAGCCCTGGCCAAGGAGCAGATCGGCCTTTACGGGAGTCGAGCCCACGACTAAACTGGCGTCGGCATCCGAAGCTGCCCATGACATCTGAGCGAGGAGAGGCGATGGCTGTCAGGCTGGTGTACGACGAGCTCTTTTTGAACCACCGGGATCCGGTCTACTCCCACCCGGAATGCCCTGAGCGTCTCATCGCCGTGCAGGGCGCTTTGAAGCGCGCCGGGGTGCGGGAGCGCACCGAGGAGCATCCCACACGCGCTGCCACCCGGGAGGAGATTCTGCGGGTCCACCGGGGCTCCTACTTCGACCGTGTGCAGCGAGAGCTCTCCGGCTCGGAGGGGCACCTGGATCCGGACACCTTCTTCTCGGAGGGCTCATGGGAGGCAGCCCTCCACGCGGCAGGGGCCACGGCAGACCTGGCGGTGGATGTGCTCGGAGGCGTGGGCGGGCTCACCGGTGGCCTGGCGCTGGTGCGGCCTCCGGGGCACCACGCCGAGGCGGACAGGGCCATGGGCTTTTGTATCTTCAACAACGTGGCGGTGGCCGCCGAAGCGGCCCTCGCGGCCGGCGCGGCGCGGGTGGCGATCCTGGACTGGGACGTGCACCACGGCAACGGGACGCAGCACTCATTCGAGCGGAGAAAGGACGTCCTGTACCTCTCCACTCACCGTTACCCCTTCTATCCTGGGACCGGCTCCCACCGGGAGATTGGCGTCGGCGAAGGTGAGGGGTACACGGTGAACGTGCCCCTCCCAGGGGGGTGCGGGGACGAGGAGATGGTGGCGGCCTTTGACCAGATTGTCTGCCCGGTGATCGCCCAGTACGACCCGGATCTGGTCCTCCTCTCCGCGGGCTTTGACGCGCACCGAGACGACCCCCTGGGCGGCATGTCGGTGTCGGATCGGGGCTTTCGCGTGCTGGCCCGCAAGGTGAGGCAGGTCGCCGAGCAGGTGTGCGGGGGCAAGGTGGCGGCGGTCTTGGAAGGCGGCTACGACGTGGAGGCCCTGGGACGGGTGGTGGTGGGGCTCTGCGAGGAGCTGCTGGAGGACGAGCTTCGAGGGGTGGATCAGATCAGCGCCTCCGAGGACCGGCGAATGGCGGAGCACCTGGACGAGATCAAGCGCGCCCTGGATGGGCACTGGAGTCTCTAGACCCTGTCCACCGACGGCGAAAATGTCTTCGCTGACAAGTACGTGCTCCTGCGAAAGATCGGCGAAGGGGGCATGGCGGAGATCTTCTTGGCCAGGCAGCTCGGCCTGGGAGGCTTCAACAAGGAGCTGGTGATAAAGCGCATTCACCGGGAGCTCGCCACCAACGTCGGCTACGTGGAGATGTTCCTGGACGAGGCGCGTATCGCCGCCAACCTCAACCACCCCAACATCGTTCACATCTACGACATCGGAAAGGCCTTTGGCACCTACTACATCGCCATGGAGTACATCCACGGCAAGGATCTCATGGAGATCTGCCGCAGGGGTATTGCCCAGAAGCAGTTTCTGTCCCTGCGCCTGGCCGTGGCAATTGTGGGCCAGGTGGCCCAAGGGTTGGCCTATGCCCAGGCGCACCGGGGCTCTGACGGCCAGCGGGTGGGCATCGTCCACAGGGATATCAGCCCCACCAACATCCTCGTCTCCTACACCGGGATCGCCAAGCTCGTGGACTTTGGCATCGCCAGGGCCGCCTCACAGGTGGCAGAGGAGATCGGCACCGTGGTGGGCAAGCTCAGCTACATGGCCCCGGAGCAGGTGCGGGGAGAGCTGGTGGACGGGCGCACGGACCTGTTTGCCCTGGGTGTGGTGCTTTACGAGATCACCGTGGGCCGGCGGCTCTTTCGGGGCTCGCGCCAGGAGGTGATGGACAAGATCCTCACGCAGCCCATCGCCCCCCCCTCGCTGGTGAGGCCGGGCTTCCCACCCGACCTGGAGCAGATCCTGATGAGGCTGCTAGAAAAGAGGCCCGAGAACCGCTACTCGAACGGTGGGGAGCTGCACCAGGACCTGGAGGCCTTTGCCTCCAGCATGGGATGGCGGTCGGGGCGTCATCACCTCTCGCGGTACCTCATAGGGCTGTTCGACGTCACCGGCGTTGGCATCGAGGTGGACCCCGATGAAGAGGTCGAAGAGGACGAGGACGACCTCGACTTCGACTCGCCCCGCAGTGGGAGCTACGACCAGGACTTCGCCCAGGCCGAGGAGGGGGAGCTGATCTTTGCTTCCCGCATGGACGAGGAGGTGAGCCCAGGTGACGAGCTCTTGTGGGACGGCGCAAAGGACCGGGGCCGTGACGACGGCCATGCAGGGAGTGGAGGGAGCGTCGTCGAGGAGGAGATCGAGATCGATCTGGAGGAGATGGAGCCCGAGCCTCAGCCGAGGGCCTCGGCCGAGGAGGGCGAGGCCTCCCTGGAGCGGGTGATCGAGGACATGAGGAGCGGCTCGCAAGGGGCGGCCCACGAGGAGGGCTCGCCCGCAGAATGGGCCGGCATGGAGCAGGGCTCTGGCATTGGCTGGAAGCTGGTGGTGATCCTGCTCCTGGCGATCTTGGTGGCGACTATCCTCGGGCTGCTCCTCCTTGGCTTGCTGTGATCTTCGCCTCGCCACTTTCGCGGCGCCTGGTGAGGAACTCCCTGGCGGGGCCGGGGAAGAGGGCCATGAGCATCAGGTCCGTCTCGCCGCGGATCAGGTCCGGGTGCTCCTGCCGCAGGGCGTCCAGGTCTACCGGCGTGGCATAGGTGGCCGGTCGCTCGGTGAAGCGCTCCCGTCCCCGCGAGCAGATTCGGAGCACCTCCTCGCTCACCGGCCCGGGGGTGCGGCCGTAGAGGCCCATCACGAGGTTGGCGAAGGGTCTGGAGACGTGCCCATAGCGCTTTCCCGTGAGCACGTTGAAGGCCGCCTGGGAGCCGACTATCTGGCTGGTGGGTGTCACCAGGGGCACCCATCCGGCGTCCTCCCTGACGCCTGGCACCGCGGCGATTATCTCAGGGAGCCGGTCCAGGGCCGACTGCGCCTTGAGCTGCTTGTGCAGGTTGCTGAGCATCCCCCCGGGGATCTGTGCCGCAAGCTGGCGCTCGTCCGTGGCCGGGTAGCCCTGCCCCACCATTATCTCCTTCTCGATGATGGCCATGGCCCGGTCGGTCTTCTCCGGGTCCCTGGAGCCGATCAGCTCCAGGGCCTGGCCCACGGCGCGCCGCACGGCGTCCGTGGGGGTCTTGGGCCAGGGGCGTGCGATGGCCTCGGGGGCGGCGTCGGAGTCCTTCAGCTCCCCGCGGATCTCCTGCAGCTTTGCGTGGATGGGCGCCCATAGCTCGCGGTCCACGTTGGTCTTTAGGCCCAGCTCATCGGCGAAGTACTGCAGCAGCTCCACCGGGGGCAAGGCCGTGCCGCCGGCCATGGGGCCATGGCCAACGTCGATGTGGTCCACCCCCGCCAGCATTCCCACCACGGCCGTGGTGTTGGCCAGGCCGTTCGTGGTCTGGGTGTGGAGGGTGATGGGGTGGCTCGGAAAGCGCTCCTTGAGCCCCTCGATCAGCTCCCAGGCCACCATGGGGTGGAGCAAGCCCGCCATGTCCTTGATGGCGAGGGAGTCGGCGCCCAGCTCAACCGCCTCGCTGGCAAAGCGCAGGAAATGGTCCAGGTCGTGCACCGGGCTGGTGGTGTAGGACATGGCCACCTCGGCGTGGGCTCCCGCCTCCTTGGTTGCCCTCACCGCAGTCTCCAGGTTGCGGGCGTCGTTGAGCGCGTCGAAGGTGCGCACCCTGTCATTGCCGAGCCCGACGGCCACCCTCACGAAGGTCTCCACCAGGTTGTCTGGGTAGGGGTTGTAGCCAAACAGGTTCTGCCCTCTACACAGGGAGCGGATCTGCACGTTGGGTCCCAGGACGTCTCGGAAGCGAGCCAGGCGCTCGAAGGGATCGTCTCCAGTGAAGCGCAGGGCGGCGTCCAAGGTTGCGCCGCCCCAGAGCTCCAGGATCCTGTAGCCCGCATCCTTGAGCAGGGGCAAGACCCGCAGGGCTTGCTCGGTGGACATGCGCGTGGCGAGCAGGGACTGGTGCCCGTCCCGCAAGGATGTGTCGATGAAGTCGATGGATTTTGTGGTTGCTGCCATTTGTGCTGAGTCTCCGGTGGCGAAGGGGGTAGTATGTACCGAAACTCGAGGGCGGGCACAAGGGGGTTGCGTCCAGAGGGGATAAGCGCTTTGCTGTGGCAGAGGCTCCGCCCTAAGTGGGGCGCACCATTTTGGGAGACGTGTTCTGATGGTATCTGAAGTGGACCGCGACGGCATTAGACCCAACCCCGTGGGGGACTGGCCCCAGATCCACCCCACCGCGTTTGTGGACCCCAGCGCGCAGATCATGGGCAATGTGCTCATCGGCGCCAAGGTCTACGTTGGACCCCAGACGGTGATCCGGGCCGATGAGGTCGGGTCCAATGGGAAGGTGGAGCCGGTGATCGTCGAGGAGGACTGCTACATCCAGGACGGGGTCATTGTGCACTCCCGGGGCGGGAGCACGGTGCGCGTTGGCCGAAACTCCAACATCGCCCACGGCGTGATAATTCACGGTCCGGCTCGGATCGGCCGCCGTTGCTTCATAGCCCTGAGAGCCTCCATCTACGCATCCACCCTGGAGGACGAGTGCTGGATTGGTCTTGGGGCGGTCATCATGCGGGCCACGATCCCCTCGCACACCATGGTGCCAGCCGGAGCCATGATCCGCTCCCGCAGCGACATCAGGGGCTACCGCTTCACCAACGTCAAGGAGCAGGAGTACTTCGACAACGTAATAGAGGCCAGCGCCCAGCTCCGTGACGGCTACCTGGCCCTCTACAGGGATGGCCAGCCGAAGCGCCCCTCGTCAGCCTGAGGCCAGGCCTCGCCAGCTCCTGTTGCCTGGCGCCGTTGGGGGCGCAGCCCTACTCGAACTCCAGGATGATCTGATCCGTGGAGAGGGTGTCGCCCTCCCGGGCTCGGACCTTGGCCACGACGCCCTGCTGGGCGGCCCGCAGGACGTTCTCCATCTTCATGGCCTCGACGATGGCCAGCATCTGCCCCGGGTACACCTTGTCGCCCTCACTCACCAGCAGCGAAAGGAGCAGCCCGGGCATGGGTGACAGCAGGTACCGCGAGAGGTCTGGGGCGCGCTTGACGGGCATGAGGCCGTAGAGCTTGGCCACCGAGGGCCTGAGCACCAGGCACCTGGCCACCGCCCCGGCGTGGCTGATGCGGTACCCCACGCCCGAAAGCTCCACCTGCACGGTAATGCGCTGCCCGTTCACCGCCCCTTTGAACAGTGGGTTTCCCGGGCTCCAGCGGGAGTGCACCGTGAAGGTCTCCCCGTGGAGCACCACGTTGTACCTGAGGCCGGGGGCGTCGTGCTCCTCCACCCGAGTGACTCGAACCGCGTGCTGCTCATCGTCCACCAGGACGATCCAGTTGCGGTTTGGCGGCGAGGGGGAGTCGGCCATGCGGCCGGAGATCTGCGCGCCACGCTCGGTGAGCTGCTGGTGGATGGCCGCGGAGATGGCGGTCAGCAGGTGTGGGTCGTCCCGCTTGATGTGGTTGGGCTGGAAGCCATCTGGGTACTCCTCCTGAATAAAGGATGTCGTCAGGTCACCCGCCAGGAAGCGCGGGTGGTTGATCAGGTTGGTCAAGAAGGCGATGTTGTGATCGATTCCCGAGATGTAGAACTCGTCCAGAGCTTGGCCCAGGGTCTCGATGGCCTCATCTCTGGTCTCGCCCCACGTGCAGACCTTGGCGATCATGGGGTCGTAGTGGAGGGATATCTCGTCTCCCTCCCCCACGCCCATGTCCACCCGCACGAGGGGAGTCTCCTCCGGGGGGAGGAAGCGGTCCAGGCGACCGCCCGATGGTACGAAGCCACTGAGGGGGTTCTCCGCGTAGACCCGCGCCTCCATGGCCCAGCCGCTGATCTTCACGTCTCGCTGGGTGAGCGTCAGGGGCTCGCCAGCGGCGGCTCGGATCATCTGCTCCACGATGTCCACGTCGGTTACGAGCTCGGTGACCGGGTGCTCCACCTGCAGCCTGGTGTTCATCTCCAGAAAGAAGAAGCTCCTGTCGGCATCCACGATCAGCTCCACGGTGCCAGCCGTGACATAGCCCACCTCCCGGGCCAGCCTAACCGCCTGCTCGCCCATGGCCCGGCGGAGGTCCTCGTCCACGAAGGGGCTGGGGGCCTCCTCGATGACCTTCTGGTTGCGCCGCTGCACGGAGCACTCCCGCTCTCCCAGGTGGATGACGTTGCCGTGGGTGTCGCCCAGGATCTGGATCTCGATGTGACGCGGGGAGCTAATCAGCTTCTCGCACAGGATCCTGCCATCCCCGAAGGCGGACAGAGCCTCGCTCCGGGCGCGCTCGAAGCCGTCGGCCGCCTCGCCGTCGTCGCGGGCCACACGCATTCCCTTGCCGCCGCCGCCAGCGGCGGCCTTCAGCATCACCGGGTAGCCGATCTCCCTTGCAACCGAGACCGCCTCCTGGGCGTCTCTCAAGGGGGTGAGATGGCCAGGGATGACATTGACACCCGCACCTTGGGCCACCTTCTTGGCGGCGATCTTGTCGCCCATTGTGGCCAGGGTGTCCGGGTCCGGGCCAATGAACGTGGCCCCCGCTGCTCGCACGGCGCGGGCGAAGACCGGGTTCTCAGACAGGAAGCCATAGCCGGGATGCACCGCGTCTGCCCCGCTCTTGCGTATGGCCTCCACCACAGCGTCGATGTTCAGATAGCTCTCGCTGGCCATGGCGGGACCCAGTCGTACGGCTTCGTCGGCCATCTTCACGTGGACGGCGTCCCGGTCCGCGTCCGAGTACAGGGCCACCACCTTGCAGTCGAGCCGACGGGCTGAGTGGATGATCCGGCAGGCGATCTCGCCACGGTTGGCGATGAGGATCTTGTCAAACATCGTTACCTCCCGTCAAAGGGGGATGTTGTCGTGCTTGCGCCTGGGGGTGATGAGGTCCTTGCGGCGAAGGGTCGCCAGCGCCCGACAGATACGTTGACGAGTCTGCCGGGGCTGGATCACGTCGTCCAAGAGCCCCCGCGCCGCGGCCATGTAAGGGTTGGCGAACCTGGCCTGGTACTCGCGCTCTCGCCGCCCCAGAAGGTCCGGGTCTCCCTTGTCGCCCCTGTAGAGGATCTCCACCGCTCCCTTGGAGCCCATGACCGCTATCTCCGCGGTGGGCCAGGCGTAGTTGATGTCACCTCCGAGCCGCTTGGAGCTCATGACCACGTAGGCACCCCCGTACGCCTTGCGGGTGATGAGCGTGACCTTGGGCACCGTGGCCTGGGCGTACGCAAAGAGCAGCTTGGCTCCGTGGGAGATGAGCCCGCCGTGCTCCTGCTCTGATCCGGGCAGAAACCCTGGCACGTCCACGAAGGTGAGGATCGGGATGTTGAAGGCGTCGCAGAAGCGAACGAAGCGCGCGGCCTTGCGGGAGGAGTCGCTGTCGAGGCAGCCCGCCAGCACGGCAGGCTGGTTGGCCACTACGCCCACGGTGGAGCCGGCCATGCGGCCAAAGCCCACGATCACGCTCCGGGCGAAGCGGGGTCGCACCTCGAAGAAGTCCCCCTCGTCGAGCACCTTCAAAAGCAGCTCGCGCATGTCGTAGGGCTTGCCAGGCTCTCGGGGCACCAGGGAGTCGAGAGAGGGCTCCACCCGGTCGGTGGGGTCATCGGTGGGGCGGCTGGGGGGCGACTCCCGGTTGGAGCTGGGCAGAAAGTCGAAGAACCGGCGGAGCTCCAGCAGAGCCTCCACGTCGTTTTCAAAGGTGCAGTCGCAGACCCCTGACGTGCCGCTGTGCACCGTGGCTCCCCCCAGGAGCTCGTGGGAGATGTCCTCCTGGGTGACGGCGCGCACCACGTCCGGGCCAGTGACGTACATGTAGGAGGTGTCCTCCACCATGAAGAGAAAGTCTGTCATGGCCGGGGAGTAGACCGCGCCGCCAGCGCATGGGCCCATGACGCAGCTAAGCTGAGGCACCACCCCCGAGGCCTGGACGTTTCGCAGAAACACCTCCGCGTAGCCCGCCAGAGCGGAGACGCCCTCCTGGATACGCGCTCCGCCCGAGTCTGCGAGACCGATGATCGGCGCCCCGGCGGAGACCGCCTGGTCCATTATCTTGGCGATCTTGCCGGCGTGGGCCTCACCCAGGGAGCCCCCCATGACGGTGAAGTCCTGGCTGAACACGTACACGAGGCGGCTGTTGATGGTGCCCTGTCCGGTGACCACGCTGTCGCCGAGAACGCGCCTGTCATCCAGCCCGAAGTCGGAGCACTGGTGCAGGACGAAGGGGTCTCGCTCCTCGAAGGAGCCCGGGTCCAGCAGCACCCGCAGCCGCTCCCTGGCGGTGAGCTTCCCCCTGGCGTGCTGCGCCTCCACTCGGCGGGTACCGCCACCAAGCGATGCGGCGAATCGTCTGGCCTCCAGGGCCTTGAGATGGTCATTCATCATTACCCTCCTGAGGTGGGCTCGGAGACACCGGTGGCCGACCGCCGCGCCGCCGACCGCCGCGCCGGGGAGGGTGCGGTGGAGGCTTTCTCATGGCCCGGTCGGGAGCCCCCTGGAATCTCGCGTCACCGGTTGCGCCGGTAGACGCTGGAGCGATCTCGCTCGATTGTCCACCGGTGGAAGATCTGCAGCATCTGGTCGCCGCCGTCTCGCAGCAGCTCGAAGAGGTAGTCCAAGATGCCCATCTGCACCTTGCAGCGGTCGTTCTCGGGCTGCAGGGCGAAGAGGTCTCCCTGCATCTGGAAGTTGTACACCGGGCAGACCCCGCAGTAGGGGTTGTAGGCGCAGTCGCTGCAGCCCGGCAGGGACTCCAGGCAGGAGGCCAGGCAGATGGAGCCCACCGAGTCGTGATGGATGATGGTGTCGTAGCTGTCGCTGGCCACGTTTCCGATGCAAAAGAGGTCGTCGCCCATCTCGGAGACCATGCGGCCCTCGTCACAGGTGTACACACGGCCATCGTAGTTGTAGGCGATCTGGCCGATGGCAGCGCCGCAGGGGTTGCGCAGGTCCATGAAGTTGGGGTTGTCGTCGGTGAGGATGCGGGTGAGAAAGAGAGAGGCGGTCTTCTCCTGAATCTCGACCCCCCGCCTGTTCAGCTCGATGATGTAGTCCAGCGCGTCGCGGTAAAACAGCAGGAACTCGTCCGCATTGTAGCCCTCCCGCGCCCAGATCTTTTCACCGAAGCCGAAGGGGTTCAGGGGGCGCAGGTGCACCACCTTGAAGCCCCGCTGGAGGTACTCGTCCACGAGCTCCCTGCCGCGCTGGAGGGTTCGGCGCGAGATGGTGGCCAGGGCGTTGACGTAGGCCAGGGATGTGTCCAGGCCGCGGGCCTTGTAGGCCGCGTTGATCTTCTCCATCCAGGC
>JAJRWW010000630.1 GCA_024276595.1 Myxococcota bacterium | reverse complement strand
TGGTGAGCTGGATCGCCCTGGTGGGCCTCGGGTTGGCAACGGCGCTCTCGCCTGGCTGCGCCAAGAGCAGCGGCACCGACTGCGGCAACGGGATCGTGGACGGGGCAGAGCAGTGCGACGGGGCGGACATGCCCTTCCGTGACTGCTCCGCCCTTGGCCTCGGCCTGGGCCCGCTCAAGTGCACCCTGGAGTGCACCTTCGATGTGAGCGCCTGCTCCGAGGCCAGCAACTGCGGCAACGGCATGGTGGAGGGGGCCGAGGCCTGCGACGGGCCCGACCTGGGTGCGCAGACCTGCGAGACCCTCAACCTGGGCTCTGGCACCCTGGGCTGCCTGGCCGACTGCACCTTCGACACCACGGGCTGCTCCAGCTCGGCCGTGTGCGGCAACGGCGTGGTGGAGGGCCTGGAGCAGTGCGACGGCTTCAACCTCGACGGCAAGACCTGCGCTACCATTGGCCAGGGCTACAGTGGCGGATCCCTCGCCTGCGACACTGCTGCCTGCCTCTATGACACCTCGGGCTGCACGGCCGAGGCGGCCTGCGGCAACGGGATCCGAGAGGCCACGGAGGAGTGCGACGGCGCCGACCTGGGCGGCATCACCTGCGTGGCCCTGGGGTATGCGGGTGGCATGCTCTCCTGCACCAGCACCTGCACCCGCGACACCAGCGGCTGCACCCAGACGGCCGAGAACTGCACCAACGGTGTGGACGACGACGGGGACGGCGCCGTGGACTGCAACGACCTGGACTGCTCCTCCAACGCCGCCTGCGGCGGGTCGCCGGAGATCTGCAACAACGGCGCCGACGACGACCAGGACGGGCTCATCGACTGCGACGACACGGTGGACTGCGGCTCCGACCCGTCGTGCCAGTCAACGGGCGAGGAGATCTGTGACAACGGCGTGGACGACGACGGCTTCTTCGGGTGCGACTGCGGCGACCTTTTTTGTCTTCTGGACATCGCTTGCATCATTGCACCCAAGGCCGAGACAAACTGCGCCGATGGGCAGGACGACGACCTGGACTGTGACGTGGACTGCGACGACTCCGACTGCGCCACGGATCCCGCCTGCGGCGGGCAGGTGGAGCTCTGCGACAACGGCGTGGACGACGACGGGGACGGCCTGACAGACTGCGACGACGCGGACTGCTCGGGTAGCCCGAGCTGCCCCCTGTGCTCTCCGGCCACGGCCATCTCCTGCGGGGACAACCTGGCCGGCGACAACTCGGGCGGCACCAACACCTTCGAGGACTGGGGCGCCTTCTGCAGCGGGGGCTACACCGACAACGGCCCTGAGGCATACTACGTCTTCACCCCCAGCTCGAGCGGCACCGTGGACGTGGAGCTCTCCATCTCCGGCTCGCCCGACCTGGAGCTCATCGTCATGAGCGAGTCCGGTGGAGACTGCGATCCCCAGGGGACCTGCCTGGGAGCCAGCCAGACCACCGGCTCTCCGGAGGCCGTGTCCTTCTCGGCCACCGCCGGTACGTCGTACTACATTGTGGTGGATGGCTACAACGGAGCCACGGGGGGCTTCAACCTCTCGGTCACCTGCCCCTGAAGGGCCGAGCGCGCCCACCGACCGAGAGCTGCTTGAGGGTGAGTGACGGGAGTCGAACCCGCGACAACCGGGGCCACAACCCGGTGCTCTACCAACTGAGCTACACCCACCATGTCGGCCCCAGGGGCCCGATACGCCCGGCAGGACTCGAACCTGCGACCCACGGCTTAGAAGGCCGTTGCTCTATCCAACTGAGCTACGGGCGCCGAAATGGTCAACGGAGCGTCAGTCGGGGCGAGAGGATTCGAACCTCCGACATCCTGCTCCCAAAGCAGGCGCGCTAACCAGGCTGCGCTACGCCCCGCTCGCCGAGTCGCCTGTCTATATGACAACCTGCACCCGACGATCAAGAGAAAAATTGAGGGGATCAGCCAAAGCTGGGCCGCAGGAGGGAGAGCATCTCGCGCATGGCCATGGCCCGGTGGCTGATGCTGTTTTTCACCTCTGACCCCAGCTCGGCGAAGGTCCTTCCACGCTCTGGCACCCAAAAGAGCGGATCGTATCCGAAGCCCCCCTCTCCGCGAGCCTCCTCGAGGATCCTGCCGTGGCACCGCCCCTCGGCCAGCAGCACCTCCCCGGGCCGGCTCGCGCCCGGGTCCACGAAGGCCATGACGCACACGAAGGCAGCGGTCCGGTCCCTGGGAGCCACCCCCTGGAGCCGCTGCAGCAGCAGGAGGTTGTTCTCGGCATCGGTCGCCCGGGGTCCGGCGAAGCGCGCGGAGTGAACCCCAGGAGCCCCTTCCAGGGCGTCCACCACCAGCCCACTGTCATCCGCCAGGGCCGGCAGGGACGTGGCCGCGGCCACCACACTCGCCTTCTTGGCGGCGTTCTCGGCAAAGGTCTGGCCATCCTCCACAACCTCGGGGGCTTGCAGCTCCGCCGCGGAGACGATCTCCAGAGCCAGGGGCGCCACCAGGGCGGAGAGCTCTCTGAGCTTGCCCTGGTTGCGGGTGGCGAAGACCAGCCGCCTCACGCCCGGACCTCCTGGGGCTCGGCCTCCCCGTCCGCGACCTGACCCAGGGCGGCCCTCTGAAGCGCGACCAGCTCCGAGATCCCTTTTGCGGCCAGGTCCAGCATCTGGTCTAGCTGGGTCCTGTCAAAGGAGGCGCCCTCGGCCGTGCCCTGCAGCTCCACCAGCTCTCCGGATGCGGTCATGGCCACGTTGAGATCCACGTCCGCGCGGCTGTCCTCCTCGTAGGGTAGATCCAGCAGGCACTGGCCGTCCAGGAGCCCGACGCTCACGGCTGCCAGGGGCTCTCCGAGGGCCTCCGGGGGAACCCTGCCAGCCTGGATCAGACCCCGCAGCGCGAGGGCCAGCGCCACCCAGCCCCCGGTGACGGCGGCGGTGCGGGTGCCGCCGTCGGCCTGAAGCACGTCGCAGTCCACGGTGACGGTGTGGCCCCGCAATGACGGTAGGTCCACGGCCTGGCGCAGGGCGCGGCCCACCAGCCGAGAGATCTCCTTGGCTCGACTGTTTTGCTTTCGGCTTCCGCGGGTGTTGGTGGCCCGCGGGAGCATGGCGTACTCGGCGGTGACCCAGCCCTCGCCCCTCTCGTCGGCAAAGGGGGGGGCGCCCTCCTCCACGGTGGCGGTGCACAGCACTCGGGTGTTTCCAAAGGCGCATTCCGCCGACCCCTCCGGGTGAATCAGCACGTCGGTGGTCAAGACAACGGGGCGCAGCTCGTCGTGAGCGCGATCGGTGCGGCGGTACTTGGGCATCTTCTCACTCCAGCTCGTCAAGGTCCCTTCGGAGCGGCCACAGGTCGGCCGGCGGGCGGGCCGCCAGCGAGGGCAGCCTCCGGAGGCCGGGGTATCATGGTCACATTGTCGCTCCCGAGGCAAGCGCGGATCCCCGATCCGTTTCTACTGTTGACAGCCCGGCGAGTCAGCGGTAAGAGAATGGCCCCTCGCCCCGCGCGGGGAGCCGAAAAGGTGTGTGTCTGTCACAAACGACGAAAGGAACTCGATGTCGCACCACAATCCGGAACCGGTCCTGGGCAGGCCCCTCGAGGTAAAGGTTGACGAGCGAGGCGTGGAGCGCGCCATCCGCAAGCTGCGCCGGCTCACCGCGGGTGAAGGGGTGCTTCGCGAGATGAAGCGCCGCCGGCATTACGAGAAGCCGAGCCAGCGCAAGAAGCGCAAGACCCGCGAGGCCGCCCGCCGCCGCAAGCGCCGGATGCGTCGCCAGGAGGGCCGCTAGTCGGTGGCTCGCCCCCACGGCGTCCCCCCGCCGTGCTCTCCTCTCTCCACCACCTCGCGCCTGGACAGTTGACAGCTCCCATTCGTCTCCACCTGACCCTGGGCGACCCCACGGGAGTCGGCCCGGAGGTGGTGGTTCGTGCCCTCAGCTCCTGTGATGTGACACGGCAGGTCAGTGGCGCGCACCTGGTGGTGCACGGTCACCAGGAGGTG
>JAJRWW010000057.1 GCA_024276595.1 Myxococcota bacterium | reverse complement strand
CGGCGTTGATGACGGGCTGCCGGACCTGGATGCGGCTGCCATGTCCGCCGATGAGCTGAGCGCAGACGAGCTGCTGGCCACTCCGCAGGAGCTGAGTGAGGCTCCCACCCGCGCCGAGGAGCCCGAGAGCTCGCCTGGCGCTGCGGGAGACGACCCTGACGGGATCGAGGCGGGGGATGGGGCAGGCTCTCTGGCTGGTGAGCCCGAGCCCGAGACGGTGTCCGAGGTGTACCGGGGCGAGCCCATCATGCCAGAGAGAGCGAAGCCGCCGCCGCTGCCCCCTGGGATCGCTCCATCGAGCATGGCAGCTTCGGAGGAGCAGGTCGAGCCCGAGCCCGAGCCCGAGCCCGAGCCTGAGCCTGAGCCCGAGCCTGAGCCTGAGCCTGAGCCTGAGCTTGAGCCCGAGCCCGAGCCCGAGCCCGAGACAGAGCCCGAGACAGAGCCCGAGACAGAGGAGTCCACATCTGGCGTGAACGGCCTTGAGGACCTCGCGCTGGAGCCGCCAGCGGTTGCCGAGGCGACGGATCCCTCCTACCGGGAGCAGGTCTCCGGCGCGCCGCTCTTCCAGGGGGACGGGAGCGACGTCTCCCTGGACGTGGACGCGGCCGTGGACGCCATCACCGACGTGGGCCAGGATCCCATGTACAGGGATCCGGATCGACCCGGCTCCGAGCGCGCTTCCTTCGACGACCTGGACGAGGCCCTCAGCCTGCTGTCAGAGCCCACGGGTGTGGGCCAGCGGGCCGAGGGGGAGCAGGAGCCTGAGCCCGAGGCCGAGCCCGAGCGGCGGGGTGGCGTGTCGACAGATGTGCCCATGTCCCACTACGAGGAGCCGGTCTCCACGGGGGAGGACGCGGACCTGGACGCCATCCTGAGCCAGATGCAGTCTCCTTCTCCCGAGGCGGCACCTGCGCCGGACCCGTCGGAGCCAGGCGGGACCCCTGTCCCAAGGGCCCCGGTCTCGGCTCCGGTCTCGACCCCGGAGGTTCCGTCCTCCGAGCCTCCTGAGCCCGACGATCCCGAGGGAGGAAAGAAGAAGAAAAAGAAGAAGGGCCTGTTCAAGCGCTGGTTTGGTGGGTAGCGTTGACATCGGTCGCACCGGCTGTTAGCGTTTTTTCCGGTCGATCCCACCGGATGGGCCCACAGGTTTCTCCCATCGGCAACACTGACAGAACAAGGAGCTCCAGGAAATGGCAAATGAAGGACCCTGCGTAATCGGCGGAGCGATTACAATTCGCGGCAATCTCACCGGCAGCGAGGATCTGTACGTGGAGGGCCGAATAGAGGGCACGGTGACGCTCAGAAACCACCTGAGCATCGAGGAGACCGGCGTGGTGGAGGCCGACATCGATGTAGAGGATCTGACCGTGAAGGGGGAGATGAAGGGCGACATCATGGCGGCGCAGAGCGTTTCGATCAACAAAAACGCCAGGCTGGTGGGCAACATCCGTGCCCCCAGGGTGATCATCGAGGACGGTGCCCGCTTCCGCGGGAGCATCGACATGGATGTGGAGCTGCCCGAGGGCATCGCACCGCGCTGAAGCAACAGAGTTAACGGACCATCAGCAACCAGGAGACAGTTCCATGGCAAATACGATCATTGGCAGCTCAATAGTCATCGATGGTGAGATCCTCGGCGAGGAGGATCTCACCATCCAAGGCACGGTCAAGGGCAAGGTCACGCTCAAAGAGAGCCTCTTTGTGGAGAACTCCGGCGTGGTGGAGGCGGACATCGAGACCCAGACCGTTACCATCAGCGGGCAGGTTACCGGCAACATCTCCGCCTCCGACAAGGTGGAGATCAAGTCCGACGGTCGCATGGTGGGAGACATCCGCGCGCCCAGGATACTCATCGCCGACGGCGCGGTGTTCAAGGGTAGCGTGGACATGGACGTTTGATCGGGCGCAAGCGGCTGCTGCAGCCTTTCATTCCGGAAAGGGAATCAGGCATGAACGACATCGTAACGGTCGTCGGCGAGCACACTGTCATCAAGGGCGGGCTCCAGGGCGACGAGGATCTGACCATCTTCGGGAAGGTCGAGGGAACCATCAACCTCACCCGGACACTCATTGTGGAGGCCAGCGGCGTCGCGGTGGCCGACATCGAGGTCCAGGACGCCATAATCAGCGGGGTGGTGGTTGGGAACATCACCGCCACAAACAGCGTTCAGATCACCGAGGAGGGGCGCATGGTGGGAGATCTCAGCTCACCTCGGGTCATCATCGTAGATGGTGCGTCCTTCAAGGGACACGTGGACATGGGCGACCTGGAGGCCCCGGTGGGCGACTCCCTTCCGGCGAGCCCGAGGCCGGCAATGCGCCCCTCGCAGTCCTCTGGGGCGGCAAAGGCGGCCTCCACGCCTTCCAGACGTGCCCAGCCGGCGGCCAGGCAGCCGGCATCCAAGCCAGCGCCTGCGAGGCCAGCGGCCAAGAAGCCGGCCGCCCAGCGCCCTGCTCCCCAGCGTCCAGTCTCGAAGAAGCCTCAGGAAAAAAAGCCTTCCAAGCCCGCGGCCAGAAAGCCCGCCAAGCCCGCCAAGCCCGCCAAGCCCGCGCGCAAGCCCCCACGGCCACCGTCGGTGCCCAAGGGCAAGCGCAAGGTGAAGCGGCGTCGCTAAGGGGTCTGGCAAATGGTGCTGGGCCTGCTCGAGAGCCGCCGCCTCCGCCTCCTGGAGCTTCTCCAGGAGCTCTCCTACCAGGAGCGGGATGTAGTGCTGGCCTCTGGCAAGCACTCCGACTTCTACGTGGACTGCCGGCAGACGGTGCTGACCGCCGAGGGACATTTCCTCGTGGGGTCCATCTTCAACAGCATCATCGCCGAGCGGGCCCCCGAGGCCCGCGCAGTGGGGGGCATCTCCGTGGGGGCCGACCCTCTCGCCAGCGCCACGTCCCTCATGAGCCAGTTCGGCGCTCAGGTGCTGAACGCCTTCTACATTCGCAAGGAGCCCAAGGGGCACGGCACATCCCAGTGGATTGAGGGGACCGCATCCCTGGCTCCAGCAATGCCGGTGGTGGTGGTGGAGGACGTCATCACCACAGGTGGGTCCACCCTGCGCGCGGTGGAGCGCGCGCGGGACTTCGGTCTGGACGTGGTGCACGCCGTGGCCCTGGTGGACCGCCAGGAGGACGGCGGGGCCGAGGCCGTGGCAGCAGAGGTGCCGCTCACCACCGTGTTTCGTCGAGAGGACTTCCGGTGAGGGCTCCCGCCCTCGGAGGGGGATCTGGTCGCCGCGGGGAGCCGTGGGCCCAGGCGTCTTCCACCCTGGGCGCGCTCGTGGCCGCTGCCCTCCTCTGGGGAGGGTGCCCCCACAAGGACCTGGTGGACATCTCCCCCGGGGCTCGCCAGCTCAAGCCGGAGCAGTACAAGGAGATCCGCGAGCGCTGGACTCGCAACAGGCTCGTGATCCGCACCTTTGACTCGGTCATCAACGCCACGGTGACATACCTCTCGGCAGAGCTCATGAGCGCCTATGTGGCCAGGTACGCCAGGGACTACCGCATGACCCGGGCCGAGCGGCGTCGGCTGCTGGCGGCCAGGCTGGCGGAGGTGACATCTCACCACGAGTTCTACATGGCCGCCACCACCGCGGACCGGGCGTGGAACGACTTCCACAGGAAGAAGTCCATCTGGAGGATAACCCTGGAGGATGATCGGGGCACCAGGGTCAGGCCCATCTCCATCAAGCGGCTCAGGGTTAGCCAGGTGCACCGGCATTACTTTCCCTACACGACGGTGTTTCACAAGGCCTACCTGCTCAAGTTCCCCCGCACGGTGGGCGGCAAGCCCTTCATCGACAGCACCAGCAAGTACTTCAAGCTCATGATCACCAGCCCCATGGGCTCTGCTCGCCTGGTGTGGTTTCTCAAGCCAGGTGGCTCCCCTCGTATTCGGCCTGCCGCCCCAGGGCCCGCTCAAGGGCCCGCCCGGGAGCCCGCCACACCGTAGGCGAGGCAGCCCGGCGGCCGCCTCCGTGCCAGGCGGTTTTTTTGCCTTCCCGCCAGGCCCTTTCTATGCTCAGATCATGCGCTACATGGTGGTCTCGCTCATATCCCTTGCGGTCGTCTCTCACCTGGCGTGCCAGAGCCCGCGGCCACGCTCCCCCTCTGCTCGGGTCGGGAGCGCCTCCGGTCTGGCAACCTGGTACGGGGGGAAGCGTTGGCACGGCAGGCTCACCGCCTCTGGAGAGGTGTTCGACCAGGAGAGGCTGACCGCCGCGCACCGGCGCTTCCCCTTTGGCACCCTGGTGCGCGTGAGGAACCTCAGAAATGGCCGCACCGTCACGGTGCGCATTACCGACAGGGGGCCCTACGGCAAGGGGCGCATCATCGATCTGAGCAAGGCGGGCGCGCGGCGCCTGGGCATGCTCCGGGCGGGCGTTGTCCCCGTGAGGCTGACCGTGATCAAGTGGGGCAGGGGCCGCAAGAAGGGCTGGCAGAGGAGGGTCAAGCTCTATCGCGCCCGCCAGCGCAGGCTCCGCCGCCTGCGACAGGCCAGGCGACGCAGGCGCGTCAGGCGGCGCAGGCTGGCGCGGCTGCGCAGGCTCAGGCGTCGCTGCCGGAGCAAGCGCCACCGCGGATCGGCGACCTGCCAGAGGCTGCGCCGGGCTCGTGGGACCGGGGGGCGCAGGCGCTGAGGGCTTGGAATGCGCCCGGGAGGTGGCGTGGCGCGGCCGGGCTGCTCCTGGGCTCTGGCGTGGGCCCAGACCCTGAGGCGTCTGCGGTGACCTTGACCAGGTGTAGGGTGTGCCATACCCTGTGCCAACTGGCGTTGGCGGCTGGTTTCCGAGGCGGCGCGGTGGCCGGGCAAAGCCCCGACAACACCGACAGGAGCAGCACAGATGGCACATCGGATCGCGGTATTCAAGCGTCCCCAGATCACCGACGCGCTGGGCCAACAGACGCTCCGGCGGGTCTCCATGGACCTGGACCTCGAGCTCGAGCGGGTGGAAACGGTGGATGTCTACGTGGTGGCCTCGGGGCTGGAGGAGGAGGTCCTGGCCAGGGTGGCCAGGGAGGTGTTCACCGACCCGGTGCTGGAGGACCTGGTGGTGGACGAGCCGGCCCCCGGGGACTTCGACTGGCTCGTGGAGGTGGGCTTTCGCCCAGGGGTCACCGACAACGTGGGCCGCACCGCGAGGGAGAGCCTGGCGCTGGCGCTGGACCGTCCCATTTCGGAGACCCCGGCGGTGTACAGCGCCCGGGAGTTTCGTTTCGTGGGCGCCCTGGAGCGAGCGCAGGTGGAGCGGATCGCCACCGAGCTGCTGGCCAACACGCTCATCGAGCGGGTCACCGTGCTTTCTGCGGACGAGGCGGCAGCGGGGCTGGCCGCCACCACGGTGCGGGTCACCGGCCTGGAGGCGGAGGTCACCGTGAAGGAGGTCGATCTCTCGGGCAGCGACGAGGACCTCGCCAGCCTCAGCCGCGATGGGGTCCTGGCCCTCTCCGTCGAGGAGCTGCACGCCATTGGAGACCACTTCGCCTCTGAGCCCGTTGCCGCGGAGCGACGAGAGCGAGGCCTGCCCTCCTCCCCGACGGACATCGAGCTGGAGTGCCTGGCCCAGACCTGGTCCGAGCACTGCAAGCACAAGATCTTCAACGCGCACATCTACTACAGCCGAGCCGTGGGTGAGGTGGAGGTGATCGACTCTTTGTTTGACACCTTCATCAAGGGGGCTACCGACCAGGTGCGAGAGCAGCGCGGCGAGGGGGACATCTGCGTCAGCGTGTTTACGGACAACGCAGGGGTGGTGCGGTTTAGCGAGGATCACAACCTGGTCTTCAAGGTGGAGACCCACAACTCCCCCTCTGCCCTGGATCCCTACGGTGGCGCGCTGACGGGCATCGTGGGAGTGAACCGGGACCCCTTTGGCACGGGCCTGGGCGCAGAGCTCATCTTCAACACCAACGTCTTCTGCCTCGCCTCACCTTTTTTCGAGGGGGAGATTCCGGCCCGGCTGCTCCATCCGCGGAGGGTTCTGGAGGGGGTCCGCCAGGGGGTCGAGCACGGGGGCAACAAGAGCGGCATCCCCACAGTGAACGGCTCGCTCGTGTTCGACGAGCGGTACCTGGGCAAGCCCCTGGTCTACTGCGGCACCGGAGGGATCATGCCCACCGAGATCCGGGGCGCTCCCAGCCACGAGAAGGCGGCCAGGCCGGGGGACGTCATCGTCATGGTTGGGGGGCGCATCGGCGCCGACGGAATCCACGGGGCGACCTTCAGCTCGGAGGAGCTGCACGAAGGCTCCCCGGCCACTGCCGTGCAGATTGGCGACCCCATCACACAAAAGCGCATGACCGACATGCTCCTGGTGGCCAGGGACAGGGGGCTCTACTCGGCCATCACCGACAACGGCGCGGGCGGGCTCTCCTCCTCCATCGGGGAGATGGCACGAGATCCGGGTGGCGCCGACGTGGACCTTTCCCTGGCTCCCCTCAAGTACCCGGGCCTGGCGCCCTGGGAGATCTTTCTGTCCGAGGCCCAGGAGCGCATGACCCTGTCGGTGGACCCGCGGAACCTGGAGGAGCTCATGGCCCTGGCCGGGCGCTACCAGGTGGAGGCCACGGCGCTGGGCACCTTCAACGACACGGGCCTTTTGTCGGTGCGCTGGGGAGAGATGCTGCTGGGGAGCCTGGACATGGCCTTTCTGCACGAGGGGGTGCCCACCATGCGGCTGGAGGCGCGGCTGGAGACCCCGGCGCGGGCCGGAGACGACCCGCTGCCGAGGGATCTCGACTGCGGGGAGACCACGCTGGCTCTGCTGGGGCGACTGAACGTGTGCAGCAAGGAGTACTGGGTGCGCCAGTACGACCACGAGGTGGGTGGCGGGTCGGTGGTAAAGCCCCTGTGTGGAGAGCGCGGGGATGGTCCCAGTGATGCCGCCGTGCTGCGGCCCTTGTTGGACCGCCCCGAGGGGGTGGTGGTGGCGCACGGCATCTGCCCCCGCTACGGCGACATCGACGCCTACCACATGGCCGCGTGCGCGCTGGACGAGGCGGTTCGAAACGCTGTGGCGGTGGGCGCGGACCCCACCCGGCTGGCGGCCCTGGACAACTTCTGCTGGTCCGATCCAGTGCAGAGCGACTCCAACCCCGAGGGGAGGCACAAGCTGGCCCAGCTAGTGGAGGCCTGCCGGGCCCTCCACGACGCGTGCGTGTTCTACGGGGTTCCCCTCATCTCGGGGAAGGACTCCATGAAGAACGACTATCGCATTGGCGACACCCGGATAGGCATCCCGCCCACGCTGCTGGTGTCGGTGCTCGGCCAGATGCCGGACGCATCCATGGCCGTGACCATGGACGTGAAGCGACCCGGCCACCTGGTGTACGTGGTGGGCACCACGGGTCACCACATGGCGGGCACGGAGTGGGCCGCGCACCTGGGCTGGTCCGGCCTCTCGGTGCCGGTGGTGGACCTGAAGGAGAACGAGGAGCGGTACCGGCGCCTGCACGAGGCCATTGTCGGAGGCCTCGTTGCATCCTGCCACGACATCTCCGACGGCGGCCTGGCGGTGGCCATGGCCGAGAGCGCCTTTGCCGGGGATCTGGGCCTGGAGGTGGACCTGGGCCTGGTGCCGCGGGAGGAGCTGGCAAGCGGCGAGGTGATCCTCTTTTCGGAGACCCCGGGGAGGTTCCTGGTCACGGTCTCACCGCGCTACACGGAGAGCTGGGAGCGCCTCATGGCGGACCAGGAGATGTCCCTGGTGGGGACCGTAACCCAGGAGCGGCGCCTGAAGGTGAAGGGGCTCACCAAGGGTGTGCTCATCGATCTGGACCTGGAGACCCTGCGGGACGCCTGGAGGCGCCCCCTCGACCTGTAGGAGATGACCATGGCCGCTTCGGTGAAAGTGCTGGTGGTGACTGGCAACGGCACCAACTGCGAACGCGAGACCGCGCACGCCGCACGCCTGGCTGGCGCCGACAGGGTCGACGTGCGGATGATCTGGGATCTGCTCGCCGGGGATGTGTCCCTGGATGGATACCAGCTCTTGTGCCTCCCCGGGGGCTTTCTGGACGGCGACGACCTGGGCGCCGCCAAGGCCGCCGCCGTCAGGTGGCGCTTCGCCCGGGTGGGGGAGCGCGGTGAGCGGCTGGCCGAGCAGCTCATGCGCTTTTTCGACGCGGGCAACCTGGTGCTCGGGATCTGCAACGGCTTCCAGCTCATGGCCAGGCTGGGGGTGGTTCCGGCCGTGGACCGGTCGGAGGTTGTCTCCGGGGCGGGGCGACAGCAGGCGTCTCTGGGCGCGAACGACTCGGGTCGCTTCGAGGACCGCTGGGTGCGCCTGGTCGTGGATCCCAAGTCCCCCTGCATCTTCACCAGGGGGCTTGCCTCCCTGGAGGTGCCCGTGCGCCACGGCGAGGGGAAGGTGATCCTCGGTGGCGCAGAGGTTACCAGGAGGGTGGAGTCGCTCCACCTGGCGCCCGTCAGGTATGCGGACTCCACCGGGTGCGCCACGGAGAGCTACCCGGACAATCCAAATGGATCTCCTGGAGGAATCGCTGGTCTCTGCGACCCCACGGGCCGATGCTTCGGGCTGATGCCCCATCCGGAGGCGTTCACGCACCGCACGAACCACCCGCGCTGGACCAGGCTCCCGGAGCTCCCGGAGGAGGGCGCGGGGGTGGCCATCTTCAGGAACGCTGTCGAGCACCTCCGACAGTAGCGGGGAGCAGGTCCTCACGACGTTGCCTGCTCGAGGGCCATGGCTGAGGGCTACTCGTCCAGCAGGTGCGGCAAGATCCCCCGCAGGTCGTCTCCCTCCACGACCACGTCCGCCGTCTCCACCAGCTCCTCGGAGCGGGGGTTGAAAGCAATGGCGAGCCCGGCCGCCCGGGCTGCAGAGACGTCGTTGTAGTTGTCTCCCACAAAGGCCACTCGTTTGGGGTCCACCTGCTGCCGTCGAGCGATCTCCAGCAGCCCCGCGCCCTTGCGATCCACGTCGAAATCAGTGGGGGTGCCACCCACTAGGGCGCCCCTGTGGTCAAAGGAGAGGTGGTTGATGAGGACCTCCTCGAAGCTCACCTGGCCGTAGTGGCGGTGGAGCACCAGGTCGATGGAGCCAGAGATGATTGCCAGCCCCAGGCCGGCCTCCCTCAGGACGGCCAGGGTCTGGTGTCCACCAGGCGTCGGTCGTACACCCGCGATGGCGGCGAGCATCAGATCTCGGGTGGCCCCTGCTTCCCCCAGGAGCTCCAGGTCGTGCTCGAACCACTGGCGGTAGCTGATGCGGCCGGCGTGAAAGTCGTCCTTGGCCTTGCGGCGCCGGTCGCCGTCGGTGCCGAAGAAGTCGTGGAGGGTCTGCCAGATGAACACCGTGCCCTGGACCAGGGTGCCGTCCAGGTCAAAGCACACCAGGTCGTACGGTGGGCTCAAGGGGGCTCCTGGCGAAAGGCCGACAGATCCAGGCGCAGCAGCCTGGTGTCGAGCACCGCCGCTGCCTGGGCGTGCTCTGGGGAGAGCGCCAGGGCGCGAGGGGCCGGGTGGACCTGGTGAAGGCCCAGAACCGCTCCCCGGGTGTCTCGCAGCAGCACCGAGGTGTCGTCGAAGTCCAGCACCACCGACCGGTCTCCCAGGCGAGCGGGGAGGGCGCTCGTGGAGTGGAGGTGAAAGCTGGCAAGGGCCTCCAGCTCTGCGGAGAGCACCGAAGCCAGGCCCGAGGCCCGCACCACAAGGAGGGTGTCGCCCATTGGCCGCACCGCGGAGAGCTCGGCGCCCAGGTGGGTCTGGTGGACCAGGTTCCCCTGGAGATCCAGCAGGAGCAGTCGGCCACCGCCGTGGTGCAAGATGGGGCCCGCCGCACCCAGAACGAGCCCGTAGGCGCGCCCGTAGTGGGCCCAGAACTCCTGGGATCCCAGCTCGGACTCATCGCCGCTCTCTGAGAGCAGGTCCGGGTGGGGCACGGCTGGGGCGGAGAGCTCGGTGGTCGCCAGGATGACCCCATCGGGGGAGATGATGCTCACGCAGCCATCGGCGCAGAGCACCACCAGCTCGCCCCCATCCTGCGCCTCCACCACATCCACGACTCCAGCGCCCACGCGCACGGACCAGCGCCGCTGCAGATCGCCTCCGTGGCGGTGCAGCTCCCCGGAGGCGGTGCCAACTGCCAGGTCGCCGCCACGGCAGAAGGTCACCGCGGCCACCGACCGCTCGGGGATCATCGTCAAGTCCTCGCCTTGAACCACGGCCAGCCGGCGGTTGCTCCACAGGGCGAGGCGTCCGGTCTCTCCGTCGGGGGTCAGGTGGGCGGCGTGGAAGTCCAGCTCCACTTGACGGACCGCCGATGAGCCCGCGTCCAGCACCAGCAGGAGGTCCGGACGCGGCAGCACGGCCAGGGTGTCGCCAGCGAAGAGGGCTCTGCCCAGGCCAGCCCTGACAGGGACGCTTCCCAGGCTCACCTCGGCCAGGCAGGGAAGGGTAGCCGCTCCCTCGGCCCTGGACGAGGGCCTGGCCGGTGGCGCCGGGCTCGGGAGGAAGTCCACGCGCAGCACGCGCCCCGTGGACTCGGCGATGAACACGTGGCTGCCGTCGCTGGCCAGGTCCACCCTGAGCACCGGTCGCCTGAGGCGGCCGCGCCAGCAGAGGTGAAAGTGACCGTCCAGCAGGTACACCAGGCCATCCCGCTCCTTTACCAGTACCGAGGAGCCGTCCTCGCTGACATCCACGTCCTCCACGGTCCCGCTCACCTCCAGCACGCCCAGGCTCTCCATGGATGCCGACAGCACGTGGATCCCGTCCCCTCCAGCGGGCACGAGAATGAGGGATCCATCCAGGCAGGTCACCAGGCCGTCCAGAGTGGCCCCGAGGTCGGTCTGCCTCAGGAGGGCGTCGGGCTCCAGGAAGCTCACGTAGCCCTCTGGTGAGGTGCACACGAGATCCCCTTGGGAGGAGGTGAAGCGCATGCGAGTCACAGCGTGGTCCAGCAGCACGTCCCGGAGCCACCTTCCCCCCTCTCCGTAAATGGTAACCTTGGAGCCAACCTTCACCTCGTCGCGGTCCATCTCGTGGACAGCGGCTGCGAGCGCCACCAGGCCCCCGTCGGCGCTGACGTCGAAGGCGGAGCGCAGGGCTCCCACCGAGGACTCCCAGTCCATCTCGCCCTGGGGGTCGAGGCGGATCAGGCGCCCCTCCTCGAGCAGCACCGTGGAGCTTCCCGCGCTCGTGGCTCGCACGCTGTGGACGTTGTTCATGCCGAAGGGGTGCTCCCACCTGAGCTCGCCAGTGGCCGTGTCCAGGCACCGCACGGTGCCGAAGACGTCGGCCACCAGCAGGAAGCTGTCATCCGGAGCGGCGTGCATGGACACCGGAGGCACGTCAAGCTGGAAGCGCCAGGAGACCTTCGCCTTCACGGGCCAGGCATCTGCGGAAGAATCTGGGCTCATGTGCACCTCTGGGCGTCGAGGCCAGGCCCGACGAGACACCGGAAACCACACCCCGAGACAAGTGGAATCTATCGTACTGTTTGAACGCTTTCAATGACCGGGCCTGTTTTTCGGCAGGGGCGTCCAGGAGCAGTGGGCCCCAAGGGGCAACTTGCGTCCAGGACGGCCATGTAGTATACAGTAGGTAAATGTAGGAGTGGCCCCTGGTTGGCCGCAGCAGAGGACGAGCAGCGTGGATCCCCAATCCCTGAACCAAGCCCAGGCCAGGCAGTACCTGGAGCGCCTCTCCCCGGAGCTGGTCTGCCGGCTCCTGCGGCCCCACATGACCGACGAGAGGGCCGCACGCATCGAGGAGGTCCTCTCCCGCCGTCTCTTGCGTCTGAGCGTGGCAGTGGAGAACCTGCACGACCCTCACAACGGCGCGGCGGCCCTGCGCAGCGCCGAGGCGGTGGGCCTGCAGACCTTCCACGCGGTGGAGGTGGCAGAGCCTTTCTCTGCCACCAAGGGCATCAGCTTGCAGTGCGAGCAGTGGATGGACCTGCACCTGCACAAGAGCGTGGACGCCTGTTTTGCTGCCGTAAGGGGCATGGGATACCAGGTTTGGGCCGCCGATCCGCGGGCCGCGGTCTCTGTCGAGGAGCTGCCCACCGACCCCATGGTCATGGTGTTTGGCAACGAGCGGGACGGGCTCTCCCCCGAGGCCCTGGAGGGAGCGGACGGGCACTTCTTCATTCCCATGCACGGCTTCACCGGGAGCTTCAACCTGTCGGTCTCGGTGGCCCTGGCGGTGCACCGCCAGGCGGCGCGCGTGAGAATGGCCATGGGGGCGCCTGGAGACCTCCCGGCCATGCGCCTGGAGGTGCTGCGAGCCCTGTGGTACTGCCTCTCGGTCCGCGCCGCGGGGTTGATCCTCGACCGGGAGCTCGGGTGAGGCCCGCGGTGTGGTGGAGTGGACTCACAAGGGAGTGTCACTGGTGCCACAGTTGATCCAACTGCAGCAGCCTCTCCGGCAGCGCCTGGAGAGAGGGTAAGTGGGCATCCAGGTTGCATAAGAGGCCATCAAACAGATCTGGGAGAGCAGCCGCCATGACCTCGGACTCACCGGTGAGAAGACGCACCAGGAGGGGATCCTCGGCCCGCCGCCGACCCGCGGGAGCCGGGAGCGGCAGAGCGGGGCAGAGGAGCTGGTCCAGGATGGCTGGCGAGGAGCGCAGGAGAGTGCTCTTGGGATGGGGCTGGCGAGCCTGCAAGTGGGGGCTCTTGATGGCTTTTTTGGGCGGTCTGCTGGGTGTGGGTTTCCTGGCAGCGCTCTTTGCGGTGTACGGCGCCGACGCGGATCTGCCCGACGTGGGCAACCTCAAGACCCTGCGCTCCAAGCAGGTGACCCGTGTGCTGGCCGCGGACGGCAAGACCCTCCTGGGTGAGATCTACGACGAGCGCCGCACCCACGTGGACTTCGAGCAGATCCCCAAGGTGCTGGTGGACGCGGTGGTGTCCGCCGAGGACGCAAAGTTCTTCGAGCACAGGGGGCTGAACCTGTGGGGCATGGTGCGGGCGTTCTTTGCGAACCTGCGCGCCGGGCGCTACGTGCAGGGCGGCTCCACCATCACCCAGCAGGTGGTGAAGACGCTGTTTCTCTCCTCGGAGCGAAAGCTGCGCCGCAAGGTGCAGGAGGTGATCCTGGCGCGGCGGCTGGAGCAGACCCTCTCCAAGGAGCGGATCCTGGAGCTGTACTTGAACCAGATCTACTTTGGGCATCGACGGTACGGGGTGCAGGAGGCCTCCCGCTTCTACTTTGGCAAGGACGTGGAGAAGATCGGCCTCGCCGAGGCCTCGCTGCTGGCTGGCCTGCCCCAGGGCCCCGAGCGGCTCTCGCCGCTGAAGCACCCGGGCCGGGCCAAGCGGCGCCAGCGATACGTGCTCACCCAGATGGTCAAGCTGGGCAAGATCTCCGCCGCCCAGGCGGAGAGGGTGGCCAGGGCGCCGCTTCCTCTGGCCCGGCGTCCTAAGGAGGCCCGCTCCCTGGCGCCGGAGTTCCTCTCCTTCGTGCGACATCACCTGGAGGCCAGGTTCGGGGCCAGGCGGATCCCGTACCTGGGTCTTACGGTGGTCACCACCTGCGACCCGAAGCTCCAGCGTGCCGCCAGGGATGCCCTGGAGAAGGGCTTGCGCAGGATCGACCGTCGGCAGGGGGTCATGCGTTTCGGCCGCCCCCTGGGGCGGCGGCGGCTGGCCCGCACCCTGGCACGGCTCGCCAAGAAGCAGGGCTCGCGGCTCAGGCCGGGGCGGATCTACGAGGGGGTGGTGGTGGCCCTGGACGACAAGAGCGGGACGGCGCTGGTGGATCTTGGGCGGGAGAAGGGGCGGCTGCATGTGCTAGCCGAGCCCCGCTACAATCCCAAGCGACGTCCCCCCTCGCGGGTGCTCAGGCTCCACACGGTGGTGCGCGTGTCGGTAACGGGTCGTCTCCACAAGGGGGAGCCGGTGCCCCTTCGCCTGGCGCAGGGGCCCCAGGCCGCCCTCGTGCTCCTGGATGTCAAGACCAGGGAGGTGCGCGCCATCGTGGGGGGGTACGGCTACAGGAGCGGCGGCTTTGACCGCGCCCTCCAGGCCGTTCGCCAGCCGGGCTCCTCGTTCAAGCCCATCGTCTACGGCGCCGCCCTGGAGCAGAAGGTGATCACCGCGGCCACCCGGATTCCGGACGCGCCCCACCCGTGCGAGAACTGGCTCCGCATCCGCCGGCGCCGCAGCAAGCGTTACGCCGGCCACCTGCTGGTGCGCCAGGGGCTGGCCAGGTCGGTCAACTCCATTGCCTGCCGTGTGTACGAGCGGGTGGGTGGGGTGCGGGTGCGCGCCCTCGCCCGGATGCTCGGGATCCACTCCAAGCTGACGCCCCACCTCTCCCTGGCCCTTGGCGCCTCGGGGGTGCGGCCCGTGGAGATGGCCGGCGCCTTCGCCGTCTTTGCTGGCGGGGGGGTGTACCAGCCGCCCCTCTTCATCCGGAGGGTGGGCTCCTTGCCGGTGGATCGCCCCGCGCCGGTGCGGGTGTTGAGCCAGGAGGGGGCATATGTGATCACCTCCATGATGACCTCTGTGGTACGGGGCGGCACGGCCTGGCGTGCTCGTCGGCTGGGGCGCCCCGCGGCGGGCAAGACCGGCACATCCAACAGAAACCGCGACGCCTGGTTCGTGGGCTTCACCCCGTCGCTGGTGGCGGCGGTGTGGGTGGGTCACGACGACCTTCGGCCGCTTGGCCGTGGGGAGACCGGCGGTCGGGCGGCGGTGCCAATCTGGCTGGATCTCTTCCGCAAGGCTCTCAAGGGGCGCCCAAGGCGCGCCTTCAAGCGGCCCAAAGGGGTGCTGGTCCGGCGGATCGATCCCGAGAAAGGATACGCCCTGCCCCCTGGCTCCTCTGGTGGTCGCCAGGAGTACTTCCTGCCGGGAACGGCGCCGGAACCGGCGCCCGCCCCCGAGGTTGATCCCGGGGACCTGGTGATCCAAGATGACGGGTGATCACCAGGGAGAGGTTCGCAGCTTGTCAGCCCCATCATCGTCCAGGCAGTGGATTCCTGTCGCCTTCGCGCTCGCCCTGGGGTTGATCGACCCTTCGCCAGCGAGCGGCGCTCCCCCTCCGCCCCCTTCCTCCAGCCTGGACCGCCTGGCCCTGTCCCTGGCGGGCAAGCTGGGCCCGGCGCTGGAGGGACGGCGGGTGGGCGCCACGGGGCTCCTGGTCCAGGTGAGACAGCCCCCAGGCTCCTTTGACACCGGGCAGCAGCAGATCCTTAGGCTGGTGCGGCAGCTTCTGCTCACGCGGCTGCGCTCCCTGCGCTTTCGGCGCCTGGGGCAGATCCCGCCCAACCTGTCCACGGATGCGGCCCTGTCCCGAGGGCTCGGGAGGGGCTTCGCGCTGACGCTGCTCGTGCGCCTGGTCATCACCGGGGGGAGGGCGCACCTGAGGGCGCGGCTCTACGACACCGACCAGACCATCTGGGGTCGCTTGAAGGGGCGACGGGCGCGGCTGCTGACCCTGCTGGTGGCCTCGGTCCGGGTGGATGGCGCCATCAGCTCCTACCTGGGTCGCCCGGCGGGCAAGGGGACCCTCACCTGCTCGGGCAAGTGGAGGCTCCTGGGCAAGCACACCTACTGGGCGGTGGCCATGGGTGACGTGGATGGAGACGCACGCGCCGAGCTGGTTCTGCTGCGCCCAGGCGCGGTGGAGATTCGTCGCTGGAGCAAGGTCTACGGCCGCTTCGACCAGGTGGCCACCGTGCCCCTGTCGGGGCCCCTGGCGCCGGTGCGCCCGCGGCTCTTCATGGGAACGCTGGTGGTGGGGGACCTGGACGGGGACCGCAAGGCGGACATCCTGGCGCGAAGCAGCGACCATCGAACCGCTGTGCAGATCAGCCACAAGGGCGGCCGCTTTCTGGTGAGCCGACGCCTTGGCGGCTATCCCATGGCCATCGGGCGCATCGGGGGGAGGCGCACCGTGGCCGTGGGGTATCCTCGCACGGGGAGGGCCGACTACGCCGGGCGCGGTCTGAGCTGGAGCCCCCGGGTCCGCGCCAGGATGCCCATGCCCGTGGTCTACACCGAGCTCAGGGTGGCCCCGGTGCACAGGCCTGGCGCCCGGGCGGGAGCTGTCTACGGCGTGCTGGGCACCGGGGCCAGGCTCACCCTGAGGTGGCTCCCTGGGGGACGGATCATTCAGAGGATGTCAGGGGTGGGTCGCGCCTTCGCCCTGGGCGACCTGGACGGGGATGGCTGGCCAGAGGTGGCGACCACGGCCACGCGCCCCTTTGGCACCTCGGATGTGGTGACCCTGTGGCGGCTGGGCCAGCGGAAGCGACTGTGCGAGGTCTCTGGCTTCGAGGGGAGCGTTACGGCGGTGGCCATGGGCGACATCTACCTGGACGGTCGGCCTCGGGTGGTGTCGGTGGTGTGGAGCAGCCGCCGGCGCCGGAGCTATCTCCTGGTGACCCGGTGAGCCAGGTGCTGCTGTTGGGGCTCCTGCTCGGTGGGGCGGCGCCCGGCTACTCGCCCCCACGCTACGGTGGGCGTGCCACCGCGGCTCTGCCCAGCCGCCCGGTCACCCTGGATCCGGTGCGCAGTCGCCGCCTGGGCGAATGGCAGGTCACGACGCTTCTTTTCGATGGGCTCATGCTCCTGCAGGGCCAGGGCAAGAGACCGGTGCCACACCTGGCGCTGGCCATGAGCCCCCTTGGGCGCTCCGGGCGCAAGCTGCTGATCCGTCTCCGGCAGGGCGTAAGGACTGGACGCGGGCGGTTGATCACCCCTGCAGACGTGGTGGCCTCCCTCAGGCGCCTCCGCCGCTCTGAGGCTGGCTGGGTGCTGGCCAGCGTCCGAGCGCTCAAGACGCTCGGTGGCAGCAGGCTCCTGGTGCGGCTGCACCGGCCCGCGCCGGAGCTGGGTGCGGTGCTGGCGGCGCCCACCGCCCTGATCACCCCAGGCGGCAAGGCCCCTGGTGCCGGCTACGACGGCACCGGGCCCTTCCGGTACCTGCGCGGCTCCGTGGGGAGTCGGCTGGAGCTGGGGGCCAACGCCACCCACTTCGCCGGGCGCCCCTTCCTGGACGACCTGAGCCTGATCTCCCACCGTCGCGCCCTGGACGAGGTGCGAGCGTTCTACCTGCGCCGCTCGCAGGTCTCCTACCGGGGCAAGAAGCTCTGGGGTCGCAGCCCGGGCTTTGGGAGCAGGTCCCTTCGCTGTGTGGCGGTCACCACCGTGGCCCTGCTGGTGGGAAAGGGCGGCCCCCTGGCAGACCACCGGGTCCGCAGGGCCGTGTACCTGGCCATTGACAAGCGGCGCCTGCGGACGCTGGTCACCGCCGCCCCCACCCAGCCGGCCCATGGTCCAGTGCCGCCGGTGTTTTTGGGGCGTCGCGCCCTGCGTCGCGCCCGGCGACTCGCCGCTCCCCATTCTCCCAGCCGTGCGCGACGTCTGCTCGTCGCTGCCGAGACCACGCCGGCGGTGGCCAGGCGGAGGCTCCCCGGGGGAGTGCTCCCCCTGAGCCTGCTCGTGGATCGCAGCCGGGTGGGCGACCTGGACGTGGCTCGGAAGATCGCCGCGGACCTGGCGGTGGTCTCCATCCGGGTTTCGATTGTGTCTCTCTCAGCCGCGGCCTTTGCGCGCCGCCGGCTCTCCGGCCGCTTCGACCTGGCTCTGGACCGCTTCACCTCGCCGGTGCTTCGGGCGCGGTACCACCTGGCGGCGGCCATGGCCGCCGCAGGGGAGACCGCGCGAGCTCGGAGGATCGTGAGGCGTCGAAGCAGGCGCGTCTCTGCGGCTGTCCGGCGTTTCATGCGTGAGCTGCCCCTGATCCCGCTCTATCACGTGGGACTGCGCGTGGAGGTGGCATCCTCCCTTCCTCACCTTGGGCGTGGGGCCTGGGGACTCCTTCGCTGGGCCGACGCCCGGTACGCGTCGCGCCCGGCGCCTGGCTGGCGCGGCCTTCTTCGCCCGGCGCGCCTCCTCTCCTCGCTCCCTCAGGGCCTCCTGGTCCGGGGAGGATGACCGTGCGGCTGGGCCTCTGGGTAAAGCTGACCGCTGCCTTCGTGTTTGCCGCCCTGGTGCCCGTGGGCACCACCGCCTACATAGCCCGGCAGGTGGTGGCCAGGCGCTACGAGCGAGAGCACGCCAGGACCCTCGCCGAGGTGGAGGCCACCTTGCGGCAGCAGGTGCGCAGGGTGAGCGAGGAGATCGTGCGCAAGGTGGACAACCTGGCCAACGACAACGACCCAAAGATCGGGCGGGTGCTGGTGGAGCTGGCCAGGGGGAGACTCCCCCATGATCTGCGGCGGGAGCTGGACGAGGAGGGACCTCGCCGGATGCGTCATTTGGGCTTTGACGTGCTGCTCATCACCGATGGCCAGGGCAGGGTCCTGTCAGCGGGGCACGCTCCAGGACGGGTGGGAATGATGGACCAGCTCCCGGCGAGGGTGGTCGCCAGCCGGAAGGGAGCGGTCTTTGTGCGCCTGCCAGTGGAGGAGAGGGTGGGAGACCGGCTCGAGGTGCGGCACAAGGCCGCCCTTGTGGCTGCCAAGGAGGTCTCCCTGCCCGGGGCCCAGGTCCTGGTCCTCGGGGGGCTGCTCGTGGACCGTGGCCTCTGGTCGCGTCTGCCGCGTAAGCCGGGGGTGGCCTATCTGCTTCGAGAGGCCGGGGGCCGCGTGCTCCTGGCGCCGCCGGAGGGCTGGAGCCGGTGGCGGCGTTTCTCCCGTCGCCGGGTTGCCCTGCCCGGGCCCGGCTCGGGCTCGGCGGCCTTCATCGTGGTCTCGGTCAGCGACGAGGAGCTGCTGCTGGCCAGGCAGCGGCTCGACCTGAACATCATGGCCTTGGCTGGCTCAGCCTTCCTGTTCGTGGTGCTGGTGGTGGGAGCCTTCGTGGTGCGCCGGGTGACCAGGCGGCTGAGCAAGGTTGCGGCTGCCGCCGTGGCGGTGTCCGAGGGAGACCTGGAGGTGACCATCCCACCAGGATCCCGGGACGAGGTGGGGGACCTCGTGAGGGCCTTCAACAGCATGACCGGGGACCTCAGGGAGGCCAGGGAGCGCCTCTTGAGGGCGGAGCGAATCGCCGCGTGGCAGGAGATCGCGCGCCGCATTGCCCACGAGATCAAGAACCCGCTCACCCCGATCCAGCTCTCCATGGAGACCATCCGCCGGGCGTACGGGCAGCGGCGTCCAGACTTCGACGAGATCCTGGAGGAGTCCACCACCACCATCCTGGAGGAGGTGGACCGGCTCCGTCGGATCGTGAGCGAGTTCTCCGAGTTCGCGCGCATGCCCAAGCCGGTGCTGGCGCCCTGTGACCTGAACGAGGTGATCAGGCAGGCGCTGGGCCTACACGTGGGGGATGGGGTGACCCTTCGAACGGAGCTGGAGCCCCATCTCCCGGAGGTCGAGGCAGACCGGGAGCAGATAATGCAGGTGCTTCACAACCTCCTGGGCAACGCCAGCGATGCGGTGAAGGGGAGCGAAGATCCAAGGGTTTGGGTCCGCAGCTTCGTCAACTCAGGGGGAGTGGGTTTTTCCGTGGAGGACAACGGTCACGGCTTCGATGAGACCGTTCGCCAGAGAATCTTCACTCCCTACTTCACCACCAAGGAGGGGAGCGGCACCGGGCTGGGGCTGGCCATCGTGCACCGCATCGTCACGGAGCACGGGGGCCTGGTGGAGGTGAGGGGCGCCCCTGGGCGGGGCGCCAGCTTCACCGTGAGACTTCCCCTTGCGCCCCTGGCCCAGGGCGCTTAGATTAGCCACTTCACTGGCCGAAGGGCCATTGCGGACAGGAGAGCTGGTGAGCGACACAAGAGAAAAACCCGTGGGTGAGATATCGCTGGATCGTGAAGGCCTCTTTTTGGAGCAGACCTTCACCGACCTCAAGGCGGGCTCTATCCAGATGTTGACCCCGGTGAAGGATGACGGCTCCAAGGACGACTCCCGGGCGCCGCTGTTCGTGGGAGAGGCGCACCTCATGTCCCCCTCGGGGCCGGTGCCCGTTCGGTGCGAGATCCCGGCCAAGACCCTCTCGGAGGCCATCGACAAGTTCCCGCAGGCGGTGAACGTGGCGGTGGACCGAATGATCGAGCAGGCCAAGGAGCTCCAGCGCCAGGAGGCGAGCCGCATCGTCACCCCGGGCGAGGTGGCCGGCGGCCCCAAGATCATCGTCTGATCACCGGGCAGGTCTCATCAAGACACCAGGCTGGATGCGCGCGCCTCGGCTTCGGCCACCATCTCCGCGATGATGTCTTCCACTGGCTTGATCTCCCTGGCGAGGGCAATGCCCTGGGAGCAGGAGATCGTCCCAGCATCCAGGTCACCGGTTTCGAACATCTCCCTGGCCGCCTGGCCGGAGACATGAGGGTACAGCTCCGCGATGCCACCCCCGCTCTCCTCGATGCGCTGAGCCTCCTTGGCCCTGGAGTTCATCCAGATGCGGTGGGCGAACCCCACCGAGCGCATGATGATGTCCGTGTCCAGCTCATTGGCCTCGAGCAGCGCCCTCTTGAGGTTCGGGTGGATGGGGCACTCCTCGGAGAGGAGCAGCCGCGAGCCCACGATGACCCCTGATGCGCCCAGGGCCATGACCGCGAGCATTGTGCGCCCGTCCATGACGCCTCCCCCTCCCACGACCGGGATGTCCACCTCGTCCACGGTCCTGGGCACGAGCACCAGGGTGGTGACATTGAGGTTGCCGGTGGCGCCACCGTTTTCGTAGCCCACAACCGTGACCGCATGGGCGCCGAGCTGAGCGGCCTTCCTGGCGTAGCGCACCCCCACGCACTTGTGGAGCCAGGTGAAGCCGTACTCCTGGAACTTGCCCAGCAGCTCCTGGGGTGGGGCAAAGCCCGAGGTCTCCACGATCTTCACATCCTCCTCCGCCATGATCTCCAGGTAGCGGAGGTTGTCGAGCTTCTCCATCATGGGGAAGAGGTTGATGTTCACCGCGAAGGGAGCGTCGGTGGCGTCCTTGACCGCCTTCAGGTCGGTGCGGAAGGAGTCGTAGTCCTTGTAGATGACAGAGGCGATGACGCCCAGGGCGCCGGCCTTGCTGATGGCCGTCACAAAGGGAGCGAGGGACAGGTCCATCATGGTGCCCCCGAGGATCGGGTAGCGGGTTCCCAGCAGGGCGATGAGCTTGTTATTCGAAAACATTCGTGTCTCCTTGGGGGCAGGGGCGCCGGGGTCGGGGCGTCGGGATCAGGGGGCCAGGTCCAGCAGCGATCTCACCAGCGCTGCGAAGTCGTCCACCACGAAAGGCTTCTCCAGAAACTGAACGTCGTAGCTGCTTTTGAGCCTCTCCAGGAGCTGAGGTTGCTTCCAGATGGCGGACATGACGATGATGGGCACAGAGGCGCCGCGCGGGTGCTCGCGGATGGATTCACACAAGGTGAAGCCATCCACCCGGGGCATGAACAGATCCAGGATGATCAGGTCGTGCGGCTGGATGCGAAACTGCGCCAGCGCCTCTGCTCCGTCGGTGGCCATGGTGAGCTCAAAGACCCGGTGGGCCAGCGCCTCGTGGTTGTCAAAGGTGTACTGAAGAATGCGCCGCGTCATGCGGTCATCCTCGGCGATCAGGATCTTGATCGGCTGGGTCATGCGAGTGATCCCGGTTGGTGCTTCTGGGCGTGCAGCTCTAAAGTCACTGTTTATACCCACACAAGTTAGCCTATTTGGCAACTGCTGTAGCCTATTTTTTTGCTCCCATCCCGGCGTTGGCTGCTATTGTGGAGCACATATGAGCTCAGCCGGTGAAAGAGATCCTCCTGAGGCGTCGGGCGATCCCTCTGTCTTGCCCTCTCCCCCCGGGGCCAAGGAGCCGCCCAAGGCCGACTCGGCCCTGGATCGGCTCCTGGGAACCGGGCCGGAGAACCTCAGCCCCCTGCCCGGGGAGGCCGAGCCCGTTGCCGAGGTGTCGCAGCCAGCGGCAGGCGATAGGCCCCTTTTGGATGACGCAACAATCCCTGCCCTGGGGAGGAGACGCTCGGTGGTCACGAGGCCCCGCCTCGGGCCCCGGGCCACGCCTGCCCCGAGCCCGGGTGACGCGGCCGGTGCCGGGGAGAGCTTCGAGGCGGAGCAGACCAGGGAGTGGACGCTGGAGCAGGCCAGCCAGTCGGTGGCGGGTGCCGGAGAGGACTCCCACGTCATCGGCGGCAGATACCGGATAATCGAAGGGCTGGCCATGGGCGGCATGGGAGCCGTCTTCAAGGTGAAGCACCTGAGGCTCGGCAAGGAGTTCGCGCTGAAGATCATCCACTCGTCCTTGTCGGAGGACGAGAACATGCAGCGCTTCTTTTTCCGAGAGGCGCGGATACTTAGCCAGCTCGATCACCCAAACATCGTGGACGTCACAGATTTTGGAACCGATGACCGCTTTGGCGCCTTCCTGGTGATGGAGTATCTCAAGGGCGAGTCGCTGCACTCGCGCCTGGAGCGGGAGGAGCGGCTCGCCCTTGGCCAGGCCATCGCCGTGGCCATTCAGGTGGCAGAGGCCCTGCACTCCATGCACTCGGACGACCTGGTGCACTGCGACATCAAGCCTGAGAACGTCTTTCTCATCCGGACCCCAGAGGGGCGCCGCAAGCGCGTGCTGGCGAAGATCATCGACTTTGGCCTGTCGAGGAACATGGCCCTGGGGGCGGAGCTGGACTCCTCCGAGGTGGGGGGGACTCCCGTCTACGCGGCGCCAGAGCAGATCAGGGGGCTGGCGCCCCAGGCGAGCATGGACATCTACGCCGTGGGAGAGCTGCTTTACCACATGCTCACGGGGCAGCCGCCCTTCGTGGGAACCATCCCGGAGATCTGCGGCGCCAAGCTCTCCAAGCTCCCGGCGGAGCCATCGTCGCTCACGCCAGAGGATCTGGACCCGCAGCTAGAGGCGCTCATCATGAGATCTCTCGCCACCCGCCCGGAGGAGAGACAGGTCTCCATGGAGCGGCTGGTGTACGAGCTGCGCGCGGTGAGCGACATGCTGGGCCTGAGCACCGACTCCCACTCCGTCAAGCGTTCCCGGCCAGACCCGGTGTCCCTCTCCGACTGGTGGGGAGACTGCACCCTGCCGGTGTTCGTGGTGGATCCCAGCGCCAGGGTGACCCACGCCAGCTCGGCCTTCGAGCGCCTGGCGGGCACCTCGGAGCAGCCTGCCAAGGGGCAGCCTTTGGGTAGCACCAAGCTGGGCAACATCTACCCACAGGTGGACGCGGACGTGATCAACACCGTGGCCCAAAGGACGCCCCTCCAGCGCACCATCAGGTTTCTCACGGCGCAAGACAAGGAGGCGGCGCTGGTGATCTG
>JAJRWW010000629.1 GCA_024276595.1 Myxococcota bacterium | reverse complement strand
GCGCCAGTGTTTCCCAGCAGGGGGCCGAAGTAGCAGTGGCTGAAGTGGGTGCAGGTCTTGGTGCAGGTGCGGTCCGGGTCCGTGGGCTCCCCCGTTGTGCCGATACAGGATGTCTCTTCGCCGTAGGCCTGGTGACACTGGAGGTCGGAGTCGCAGGGCATCCCTGGCAGCCCCACGTAGCAGCCGAACTCGCCAGGCTTGGCCGTGGGGAGGCAGGTGAAGCCGCCCCCACAGGAGGGGTCCCTCCAGCCGGTACACCGGGTGGTGCAGGCCTTGCCGATGCCCAGGTTGGTCCAGTCCAGGCACTCCTCTGGCGGCTCGCAGTCGGTGGAGCTCTCGCAGGGCAGCAGGGGCTCGCGGGAGAAGCAGAAGCTCCCTGGCTCTCCATTGTGGGTGGCGGCCAGGCACTCGAATCGCCCGCTGCTGCAGGCCCCCTGGTCGGTGCATGGCTCCACGCAGAAGCTGTGGGGGACGCCCCAGAGGTCACCCGACTCCGGGTCCTCCACGCAGAGGCCGGCCATGCAGCCCAGGTCGTCCGCGCAGGCCAGGTAGATACCCGGGAGCCCGGGCACGCAGAACCTCAAGGCAGGATCTTGAGGAGGGTCGTCCGGGCTGAGCTCGCTGAGCGAGTCGATGAGACAGCGGTAGCCGATGGGGCAGCGGTTGTCCTCGCCGCATTTGGGGACGCATATCTCCGGTACCGGGTCGGTGTTGATGTGGGTGAGCTGCTGGAGGCTCTTTTTCAGGCACACGAAGCCTGCGCTGCACTGGGTCTGGCCAACGCAGCTCTCCACGCAGGTGTTGTCGCCCTCGGCAAAGGAGAGATCCGGGGCCACTCCCCCCAGGCTGTCGGTGATGCAGCGGTCGAAGATCTTGCCGCAATCAGAGGAGATGGCACATGTCTCGGCGGGCTGGCAGTAGCCCGCTGTCTGGCCCAGGCTCATGTTGCTGCGAAGGCATCGAAATCCCGGCCCTCGGCAGGAGGGGCTCTCCACGTCGCAGGGCTCCACGCAGAAGCCTTCGCTTCCACACAGATCGCCGAAGGAGCAGTCCTCGTCCGTGGAGCAGTCGTGCACACAGAAGGTGATCCCCACCGGGTCCATGGCAAAGGATCGGCAGGACCAGCCCTCGGCGCAGTCGTCATCGGTGGAGCATTCCAGCACCATCCGCAAGATGTCTCCGGGCGTGTCCTGGACCTGGCAGCCCTGCTGGGCCGCTGCGAGGAGGGCCAGCGCCCAGAGCGCTCCAGCCCTGGGCAGGTGGGTGCGGCCAGTGCTGCTGCGGCGGGCCGCCCTGGAGCCGATCACCACTTGACACCTCCAGACACGTAGGCCCCGCCCCTGGTGGGCGCGGCGCCGAAGCTCACCCGGGGGCCCTGAGCCTCCCGGCCTCCAGAGAAGAATCCCTTGTGAGCGAAGATGAGCAGGGCCGCCCAGGTCACCCCTGCAACGGCGCTGACACCGATCATTGCGTTTGCGACCCTGGCCAGGCGGGTGCGTCGCGCAAGATCCGCCAGCAGCTCCGCCTGGGTGACCCCTCGGCGCCTGCCCGAGAGCACCCCGGTGGCGATGGCCGAGGCGCCAGCGACCACAGAGAGCCCGAGGGAGCTCCAGGCCAGGTAGAGCTTCCACGTGGCCTTGCGGGGAGGCACCTTTAGCAGCCTGAGGTCCAGGGTGGTGGTCTCCCCCGCCCTTATGGTCACGCTCCTGAGACCGGGGAAGTAGCCGTCCGCCTCCACGCGCACCCGAAGGGTGCCGGGCTTGAGCCCGGTGCGCCTGAGGGGGACTGTGCCCGCGAACTGGTCGTCGATGTGCACCTTGGCCCCGGAAGGGTTCCCCCTCACGAGCAGGACGCCGGGCTTGACCCGCGGCTTGAGCAGCTCCGCGAGGGACCTGTCCAGGGAGCGGGTCAGCTTCTCCAGGCCGCCCTTGACCCTGCGGTGGACCCTCTTGCGCTCCCCGCCGCTGGCCGCGTCGATGAAGTACAGGTTGTACATCCAGGTGGACTCCAGCTTGCCAAGGGTGCCCACGATCAGATAGTCCAGCGCCAGGGACGTGGCCACGTTGCCGACGCAGGTGCGGTTGCCAACGCACTCCAGCACTCGCTTCTCGACTCCCCCGAGCTGGGTCTTGACCACCTCCTTGCCCACCACCTGGAACTGTCCCCGGGTGGACAGGCTCACCAGGAGCACCTCCGTGAGGTTGTCGGCCAGCTCCGAGCTCCTCATCCCGGTCTGCAGGATCAGAACCGCCACCCGGGGTCTCTTGCGGGAGCCGCTCCGGGGCCTGGCGCGGGAGTGCAGGGCACGCGCCGCGGCCCGTCGCGCCGCGGCCCGTCGCGCCGCGGCTCGGCTCGCAGAGGGCATGCCCCTGGCGTCAGGAGCTGCGCGTCCCGGTGCTGCGCGTCCCGGAGCTGCGCGTCCCGGAGCTGCGCGTCCCGGTGCTACGCGTCCCGTGCCATGAGAGGGCTGAGGAGCACCTCGAGCCGCAGCGGGCAACAGAGCCAAAGACAGCGCCAAGGGGCCGAGAATCACATACGGTGCGAAGCGGCGGTCCATTGGCCATGTTCTCCAGCGAGTGAAGGCACAAGATACCCACGAGCGTGAGCTGATCAGCACGGGTCATATTACATTCTTTTTCCTTGCTTATCCAACTTGGCCGCAGAGCTTCAGATATTCCTTCCTTTTTTGGCCAACTCTGGCTCCGCCTTGCGAAGCTTCGGCGGGCTGTGAGGCAACCAAGATGTTGGGTGCTGGGCTGGGAGACGAATCCGGCTATACTTTACGTATGCAAACCGAATGTATGCGAGCTTCGAAGCGGCTCCTGCTTGTTTTTTCTGCGGCCCTTGCGGCTGTCTTGCTCATGGGCTGCGGGGACGATTCGTCCCACACCCGACCCCCTCGCGACAGCGGGGCCCTGGATGCCACCGTCACAGGGGATCT
>JAJRWW010000628.1 GCA_024276595.1 Myxococcota bacterium | reverse complement strand
TATGCGCTTGGACTTCAGACTGGCTGCAAGGGCGATTGGCGCGGTCATGGGCTCGCTGCTCGTCATCTACTCCCCTCCTCTGGCGACCGCTCAATGGGGAGGCTATGCATCGCTGGGGCCTCGAGGCAGCTTTGTGGGCCACGGCCGGGCGGGCATTCCCCCCGCGCTCTGGTCGGGCAAGGTTGTGCTGAAGATCCGTGATGGCCTCCAACCTCGGCTCGCGGGCCACAGGATCCTGGACCGCCGCGGGCGAGTCATCGTGGACCTGGATCGCCTGGTGGGAGGAGCACTGGCGGGCTCGACCGCGGTGCAGCGAGTGGACCAGGGGTTCGGCATGGACCTGGCGTGGCTCCGGAAGCTGCGGCGCCAGGGCCAGGCGCGCTGCGGATGTGAGCTGGCGGATCTGTCCACCTACTTCAGCCTGTATCTTCACCGCGGCAGCCATACCCTGCGCCCCCTGCTCTCACGACTAAACGCTCCGCGGGAGGTGGAGCTGGCCTACGCGGTGGTGGATCGCCGCCTGCTCCCGGGCCCGGTGGACATCCCACCCACCACCCCCGACTTCACGGCAATGCAGGGCTACCGGGGCCCGGCCCCGGGGGGCATCGACGCCGAGTATGCAGCCACCTTTCCCGGGGGAGACGGCGCTGGCGTGAACGTGGCAGACATCGAGATCGGATGGCAGTGGGACCACGAGGACCTGGAGACCTGCGTCAATGGCCTGATCGATCTGGGCACCCTCTACACGGACGATTACAGCTACATCGATCACGGCACCGCGGTGCTCGGCCAGATCTTCGCCCAGGACAACGGCTATGGCGTAACCGGCCTGGCGCCGGGCGCCGGGTGCCACTTCGCCCCCGACTACACCTACGAGAACGGCAGCGACATCCCCGGGGCGATGCTGGCAGCCATGCAGCAGCGCCTCTCCCCGGGGGACGTGCTCCTGCTGGAGGCACAGACTACGGGCCCCAACTACGACGACACGACCTACGCGGGCCTGGTCCCTGTGGAGTGGGACGCGGCCGAGTACGACACCATCCGCACCGCCACAGCCAACGGGTACATAGTCGTCGAGGCCGGCGCCAACGGCTTAGAGGACCTGGACGACCCTGTCTACCAGGGGCATTTCGACATCAATCAGTACGACTCCGGCGCCATCATGGTGGCGGCAGGCACTTCTCCTGAGACCCCACCAGCGCACGTCCCGGAGTGGTACACCAACTGGGGCAGCCGCATGGACGTGCACGCCTGGGGTAGCAGCGTGGTGACCCTTGGTTACGGAGACCACTTCGACGGCAACGGCGACCAGCGCCAGCGCTACACAGCCGAGTTTGCTGGCACATCCTCGGCCTCCCCCATGGTGGCCGCCGCTGCGGCCATTATATCCGCCATCGCCAAGGCAAGGGGCATATCCCTGACCCCAACAGAGATCCGAGATACTCTCATCCTCACGGGCACACCCCAGCACCCCGACCCGAAGACCATAGGCCCCCAGCCGGACCTGCGCGCCGCCATCGGCACTCTGGCCGTGTGTGGAGACGCCGAGCTGGAGGGTGATGAGGCGTGCGACGACGGCAACACCGTGGACGGGGACGGATGCAGCGCCGACTGCTCCTCGGACGAGACCTGCGGCAATGGCATCCTGGACAACGCCGCGGGAGAGATCTGCGACGACGGCAACACCGTGGACGGGGACGGATGCAGCGCCGACTGCTCCTCGGACGAGACCTGCGGCAATGGCATCCTGGACAGCGCCGCCGGGGAGACCTGCGACGAGGGGGCGGCAAACGGAAATCAGCCCGACTCTTGCCGCGGCAACTGCCAGCTCCCGCGCTGCGGCGACGGAGTCGTAGATCCCTCCAACAACGAGCAGTGCGACGACGGCAACGAGGTGAATGGCGACGGATGCTCCTCTGTCTGTCGCCTTCCGGAGGAGGGGGGCTGTGGCTGCAACGCAGGGCCCGCAGCTCCTGCTCCGACCCTCCTGCTGCTGCTCGGTCTGTTGGTCTTGGTGAGGTTGGGAGGCCGGCGGCGGCGGTAGCCGAGGCCTCGCTCAGATGTTCAGGGAGGCAGCTTTTTTCAGCAGCGCAAGCAGCTCCACCTGGCTGGGATCCTTCGTGTCCACGCCTCGCTCGGCGAGCTGGGATATGGTGGCAAAGGTCCACTCCTTGGCATACTTTGAGCCTCGGAGCTTCTCCCCCAGGGCGGCAACCGCCAACGCGAGCTGGAAGGGCTTGTTGGCCTTGCGGATGCTGTCGGCGAGCAGGCGCCGCGGAAAGTACCCCTCGATGAGCCGCGACCTGGCGCCAGCGGCCGTCTGGGGAGGCTTGTGGCGCAGCCTCACCAGGGCCAGCATGTCCTGCTTGCCGCGGAAGGCGGCCAGCCCCTTGCCGGAGGCCATGGGCCCACCGGCCTTGCGGAGCACTATCTCATAGATGGCGGTGACCGTGTGCCCGGCGCCCAGCTCTCCGGCGTCCACCTTGTCGTTGTTGAAGTCCCGGTGTGCTAGCTTGCGGTTCTCGTAGCCCAGCAGCCTGTGGCGCGCCACCACGGCGGGGTTGAAGACGACCTGCACCTTCACGTCCTTGGCGATGACCTGGAGCGTCCCGACCACCTGCTTGGCGAAGACCTTGCGCGCCTCGCTCAAGCTGTCGATGTAGTAGTAGTTGCCGTTGCCCTTGTTGGCGAGCTGCTCCATCCGCGTGTCCTTGTAGTTGCCCATTCCGAAGCCGATGGTAGACATCGTGATGCCCTTGTCAGCGTGCCTCTTGATCTCGCCGAGCATGGCCTGCCAGCCGGTGCGTCCAATGTTGGCGTCTCCGTCAGAGAGCACGATCACGCGGTTGACATGACCCTTGACAAAGGACCTGGCAGCCATCCGGTAGGCCAGCTTCATGCCGTCGTTCATGGCAGTGCCACCCCCTGATGCGAGGGAGTAGATGGCGTCCTCGATCTGGGCGCGCCCATCTACTCCCGTCGGGGCCAGCACCCTCCGCACGCTCCCGGCGTA
>JAJRWW010000627.1 GCA_024276595.1 Myxococcota bacterium | reverse complement strand
TCACGAGGCCATCGGCTTTGGGATGGGCAGCCGGGCCCCGGCGCTTCACTCACCGCTCAGGCTGGTCTTCGTGCCAGAGCACAACACCTATCGAGGCAAGACATCCATCCAGCTTCGCCTCCTGGACATTGCGCCCTCGAAGAGCGATGGCTGAGCGAGGGGTCGAGCCCGGCCGCCCGAGCGGGCCTCTGCAGCGAGGTCGCCGAGCGCGAATGGGGCAGAGACACCGCCCCAACGTCTCGGCACAGCAGTACATCTTCCTGGCCCTGGCGCTGCTGCTGCTGGCGGCGTGGCTCCTGTTCCGCGACTCCTGTGCCCGGCGCCTGGGTGAGACCTTCGGCGCCCCCACTCCCACTGAGCCTCTCGATGGAGGGGTGGACGGATCCCCTCGGAGGCGCCCCCCGCCCTCGGATCCCGACGACTGGTAGCCTCGGCCCCGCCAGGGATCTCTCCCCGCAGCTACTTGGCCTTGACAGCGGGGCGGGGAGAGGCGTAGATCCCAGCAGGGGACGGGCTCCTCGTGACGCCACCCCCGCCCAGACGACAAAGACCCCCACGGGTTCTTGGGACGAAGGAGGTCCGGGACATGTCTGTTTTTGCCCTCATGGGGCTCAGCCCTCTGATGTCGCTGCTAGTGATCGTTGGGGTCGCCATCCTCGCGCTGATCTTGCTCATTCCCACGTTCCTGGCGGGCTTCTATCGCAAGGTGCCCCAGGGGAAGGTGCTCATCGTGTCGAGCCCGCGGGGCAAGGTGAAGGTCGCCTTCACCGGGCACTTCGTCTGGCCAGTGTACAACAAGGCGGAGATCATGGACATCTCCCTCAACACCATAGAGATCGACCGGCGGGGCAAGGATGGGATGATCTGCAAGGACAACATCCGGGCGGACATCAAGGTCACCTTCTATGTCCGGGTCGGACGCTCCACCGATGACGTCATCCAGGTGGCGCAGTCGGTTGGCTGCGCCCGCGCGTCGGATCGGATGGCCCTGGAGGAGCTCTTCAATGCCAAGTTCTCAGAGGCCCTCAAGACCGTGGGCAAGCAGCTCGACTTCGTGGACCTTTACACAAAGCGGGAGGACTTCCGCAAGCGGATCATCGAGGTCATCGGCGTGGACCTCAACGGCTACCAGCTAGAGGACGCCGCCATCGACTACCTGGAGCAGACCCCCCTGGAGTCCCTCGACCCCAAGAACGTGCTGGACGCCCAGGGCATCCGGAAGATCACCGATCTGACCGCGTCCGAGAACGTTCGCACCAACGACTTTGAGAACAATGAGCGGAAGCTCATCACCAAGCAGAACGTGGAGGCCAAAGAGGCCATCTTGGAGCTGGAGCGGCAGCAGGCGGACGCCGAGGCGAAGCAGGCTCGGGAGATAGCCGTCGTGCGCGCCAGAGAGGCGGCAGAGACCCAGAAGGTCCAGGCAGAGGAGAGGCGCAAGGCAGAGCTGGCGCGCATCAAGACCGAGGAGGAGATCGCCATCAACGAGGAGAACAAGGCCCGCCAGGTGGCGGTGGCCATGAAGAACCGCGAGCGGGTCGTGGCAGTGGAGAACGAGCGGGTAGAGAAGGACCGGGCCCTGGAGGCCATCGCCAGGGAGCGGGAGACCGAGCTGGGCACCATAGCCAAGCAAAAAGAGGTGGAGAGGGAGAAGAAGGAGATCGCCGACGTCATCCGAGAGCGTCTGGCGGTGGAGCGCACCCAGGCCGAGGAGGAGGAGCGAATAAAGGCCTTGCGGCTGGTGGAGGAGGCCAAGCGCAGCAAGGAGGCCACCATCATCACCGCCGAGGCCCAGGCCCAGGAGAAGCTGGTGAAGGACATCAAGGCGGCCGAGGCGGCCGAGGAGGCGGCCAAGTTCCGCGCCCGGGAGAGGCTCCTGCTCGCCGACGCACAGCTCGAGGTCTCCGACAAGGAGGCCCAGGCCAAGATGCGCCTGGCCGAGGGGACCCAGGCGGAGGCCGCCGCCGCCGGTCTGGCCACCGTCACCGTGAAGAACGCCGACGCCGACGCCATCGAGAAGGTGGGCATGGCCGAGGCGCGGATCTTGCTGGAGAAGATGCAGGCGGAGGCCAGGGGCATCGAGGCGCAGGGGGAGGCCAGGGCCAAGGTCAAGGAGGTGGACGCTGGCGCCACGGAGAAGCACGGCATGGCCGAGGCAGTCGTCTCCAAGGAGAAGGGGCTCTCCACCGCGGTGGTCACCCGGGAGCAGGGCATGGCCGAGGCCGAGGCCATCCGACTGAAGCTGGAGGCGGAGGCCTCCGGACTGGAGGAGAAGGCCCGGGCCATGGGCGCCCTGGACGACGCCAGCCGGGGGCACGAGGAGTACCGCCTGCGCCTGGAGAACGAGCGCGCCATCGAGCTGCAGGGCATCGAGGCCCGCAAGGAGGTCGCTCGCTCCCAGGCAGAGATCGTGGCCGAGGCCCTCAAGACCGCCAAGATCGACATCGTTGGCGGCGAGAACCTGTTCTTCGAGCGGCTCGTGAACTCCGTGACCCTCGGCAAGAGCGTGGACGGCTTCTTCAAGGGCTCCGGCGCCGCCTCCACCGCGTTCAAGGACTACCTGGACAGGAGCGCCAACTTGCCCGAGGACCTCAAGCAGGTGCTTTCAAACTCAGCCATCTCGCCTGCCGACCTGCAGAACCTCACCCTCTCTGGGCTGCTGGGCAAGCTGATGCTCAAGACCGACGATGCCGGCAAGTCCAAGCTCCAGTCGCTCCTCGCCGAGGCGAAGAAGCTGGGCGTGGACGAGGCCGAGCTTTAGACCAGGGCAAGGACCAGGTCAGGTGGCGGCCACGCACTCGACCGAGTGCTCCGGCCCATCGGGCGCTCCCTGGTCGAGGAGAAACTGCCCCGGGCTGGCGACCTTGAGCCAGCCAGAAACGGGAGAGGGTGATGGCCGCTGAAGAAAAAGCCGCCGGCGTCGTGGAGGAGACGGAGGGCGCCGCTGCCATCGAGCAGGGCACCTACGAGATCATCAGGGACCGCCTGGTGCAGCAGGCCAGGGGGCTGGGGGAAAAGGCTCAGGCCCTCAACGCCGAGCGAATCAAGGTTTTTGGTGGCACCCAGATGGCCATCATTGGCAACGAGCGCATCCGCACCGAGAACAACTGCGTGCCCAGGGACATCGTGGAGGTGGGAGACCGGCTGCTTTTTGGCTACAACGCCTTTTTGGGCCTGAAGAAGGAGACTGACGTCTCGGATGTGCTCTCTCTTCGCTCCTTCGAGCAGACCGATGATGGGTTCAAGCTGGAGGCGGTGGATGCCTCCTTCCTGGCGGCGCCCAAGTTCATCAGCGAGTTCTCCGAGCTGTATCGGTTCTACAAGGACACCGAGCTCATGCAGCTCCGGCGCGTGGGTCAAAAGCTGCTGGCTGTCTTCAGGACCGGCGCCACCGTCTCTGACATCAGGGTCTTCCAGTGGGCCGTGTCCCCCGATGGCAGCGAGGTCACCTACATCGACAACAGGGGGGAGCGGGAGCAGGTCTTCCCCCCCTCCCACGACTTCGAGTGGGTCCCCACCACCAGGGAGCAGCATGTGCCGGGCCGTCACCCCCACATCTCCATCGACGACGAGGTGTTCATCGAGACCGTGGGCGGCGACCTCACCATCAAGGTGGAGGACAACACCGAGGACGGCCTGGGGGTCTACCGGGAGCCGGTGGAGGACCCGGACCAGTCGCTGGACGACGCAGAGATCCTCTACGCTCGGGTTGGGGTGCTGGTGCTCTTCAAGGTGCTCCCCTACCGGGAGGAGCACTATCGATACCTGCTCTTTAACACCCGCACCAAGAGGGCCGAGCGCATAGACGCCATCGGTCAAGCCTGCGTTCAGCTCCCCGAGGACCACGGGGTCATCTTCCCCGGCGGCTACCACCTGCAGTCGGGAGAGACCAAGACCTTCGAAGGGAGCACCGAGAGCCTGGAGTTCATGCGCATGATCCGTTCGCCCAACGGCGAGGACGTGCTGTACATCTTCCACAGCCGCATGGAGGGCAGGTCGGTGCTGCTGCCCTATAACATGATCCGCAAGGAGCTGCAGAACCCGATCAGGTGCAACGGCTTTGGTCTGTTCCCCGACGGGAAGCTGGTGGTCTTCCGCACCGAGAGCGACGAGCCCACGCGGGTTCACCCCATGCAGATCTGGCAGACCCCCTTTACCAGTGACGAGTTTGCCGCCAGGGCCCCTTCCTCGGGCTCATACCTGGAAAAGATCGGCAACGCCGACCTGGTGCGCGGCATCTCGGACATGCTCTCCATTCGCAGGGCCGTGGAGGAGCAGAGGCCCACGGTCCAGATCTACGAGGACCTGGTGGCTGCCGTGTCCCGGGTGCTCGACGACCACTACTGGCTGGATCGAGATGAGGTGGGCAACCTCCGCAAACCCCTGGAGGAGATAAAGGACACCGCCAGCCTCATCGTGGACGAGTTCCAGAAGGTGGAGGAGGTGCGGCGCCAGTCCGGTCAGGCGGTGGACCGCGCGGAGAAGCAGCTTGCGGAGCTGCTGAGGGACCTCAAGCCCGACTCCTGGACCACCTCGGACGCCTTCGTGGAGGGGCTGGCGGCCCTGCGCAAGCAGCGCGGGCAGCTCATCACCTTGCGCAATCTCCGTCACGTTGACGTCGCCCGGGTGGATGGCCTGGAGGCCCGGGTGGTGGAGCAGTTCGAAAAGCTCACCGGCCACACCGTGAGGTTTCTGCTGGGGGAGGATGCCCTGGCTCCCTACCACGAAAAGATCGCCGAGCTGGTGAGCTCCAGCGAGGCCATCGAGAAGGTGGCCGAGGCCGAGCCCCTGCGCCAGCGGGTGGAGACCATGAACGAGCAGCTCCAGATGCTCACGGAGGTTGTCGGGGGGCTGAAGCTCGAGGACTCTACCCAGCGCACGCAGATCCTGGAGGGCATCTCGGAGGTGCTCGGGAGCCTGAACCGCTGCAGGGCGCTGCTGGAGAACCGTCGCAAGGAGCTGCTCTCCACGGAGGCGGTGGCCGAGTTCGGTGCCGAGTTCAACGTCTTCTCCCAGAACGTCACCAGCGCCCTGGGTCTGGCGGACACCCCTGCCAAGTGTGACTCCGAGCTGTCGCGCCTCATGATGGCGCTGGAGGAGCTGGAGAGCCGCTACGCCGAGTTCGACCAGTTCATCGAGGATCTTTCCACCAAGCGGGAGGAGGTCTACAAGGCCTTCTCCACCAAGAAGCAGCAGCTCCTGGACGCGCGCCAGCGCCGCGCCGGGAACATGATGCAGGCCGCCGAGCGAATCCTCCAGACGGTGAGCCGCCGCGCAGCCACCTTCGCCGACGTGGACGAGCTCAACTCCTACTTTGCCTCCGACCCCATGGTCACAAAGCTCAAGGATCTCTCCTCAGACCTCCGGGAGCTGGGAGACTCGGTAAAGGCGGACGAGGTGGAGGCCCGGCTGAAGGGGGCCATCCAGGATGCTGCCAGGGGGCTGCGGGACAGGGAGGACATCTTCACCGACGGTGGCGACTCCATCAAGCTGGGCCGCCACAGCTTCAGCGTAAACACTCAGCCTCTGGATCTCACCATGGTGCCCCGGGACGGTGAGATGTACCTGCACCTCACTGGCACCGACTTCTACCAGAGAATCGACGACCCTGAGTTTGCCCAGACCCGGGACCTGTGGGATCAGCAGCTAGTGAGCGAGACCGCCGATGTGTACCGTGGGGAGTACCTGGCCGCCAAGATCCTGGCGGACGCCGAGCTGGAGCGGGGCAACCACAGCCTGGCTCAGCTCCGGGCAGCCGCGGCCACCGAGACGGACTTGCTGGAGATCGTGCGCCAGTACGCCGGCGAGGCCTACGACGAGGGCTATGAACGAGGGCTGCACGACGCGGACGCGGCGCTCATCCTCGGGAAGCTGCTCACCCTGTACCAGTCCGCCGGGCTGCTGCGCTTCTCCTCCTCCTCCCGGGCAGCGGCCAACCTGTTCTGGGCGCACTACGAGGACAGGGAGCGCGCCGAGCGCTGGACTCGCCGGGCGCGCTCCCTCGCGCGCCTGCGGGACACCTTCGCCCCCAGCGCCGCCCACGCGGAGCTGTACGGAGAGCTCTCGGAGGCGATCTCCGCTTTCTTCCAGGCCGAGTCCATCCATCTGGACCCGGAGGAGGCCCGCTTCGCCGGCCAGTACCTGGCAGAGGAGCTGGCGTCCGACCCGGTGGAGCTCGTCATCAGCGCCGAGGCGGAGCAGCTCCGCAAGGACTTCATGAAGCACCTGCGGAAGACCAAGAACGACCGTGGGTTCACAGACGATCTCCGGCTCCTCGCCGACAGCGTGGAGGAGCGCTTCGAGCTTGCGGAGGCCTGGCTTGGCGCCTTCGTGGATGTCGCCAGCGACGAGGCTGTCAGAGCAAACCGCCACGCCGTGAGGGAGGCGGTGATGCTCATCCTGACCGAGTCCAAGGTGCAGCGCTCGGTGAGCCACGCTCTGACCTCTGCGGACGTGGAGGGCCTGCTGGGCCAGCATCCACGCATCGTAAACCGGACGCTCCACCTGAGGCTGGACGAGTTCATGACCCGCCTGGGCACCTTCCGCCGGGAGCGAGTCGTCGCCTTCCAGCGCTTCAGGGAGCTCCGGCACGACCTGCTGGAGCGGGAGCGGGAGGCGCTCCGGATCTCGGAGTACATGCCAAAGGTGATGAGCTCCTTCGTGCGCAACAAGCTCATCAGTGAGGTGTATCTCCCCCTGATCGGCGACAACCTGGCCAAGCAGATAGGTGCCCTGGGCAAGAACAAGCGCACGGACCTCATGGGGATGCTGCTGCTCATCTCTCCCCCTGGCTACGGCAAGACCACCCTCATGGAGTACATCGCCAACAGGCTTGGGCTGGTGTTCATGAAGATCAACGGCCCCGCTCTGGGCCACCAGGTCCTCTCCCTGGACCCCTCCGAGGCTCCCAACGCCACCGCGCGCCAGGAGGTGGAGAAGATCAACCTCGCCTTTGAGATGGGCAACAACGTGCTGCTGTACATCGACGACATCCAGCACACAAGCAGCGAGCTGCTGCAGAAGTTCATCTCCCTCTGCGACGCCCAGCGACGCATCGAGGGGGTGTGGAAAGGAAAGACCCGCACCTACGACTTCCGGGGAAAGAAGTTCGCTGTGTGCATGGCTGGCAACCCCTACACCGAGTCGGGGGAGAAGTTCCAGATCCCTGACATGCTGGCCAACCGCGCCGACACCTACAACCTGGGTGACATCCTCGAGGGCCGCGAGGAGGCATTCGCCCTGTCGTACATGGAGAACGCCCTCACCTCCAACCCGGTGCTGTCGCCTCTCACCACGCGGGACCCAGAGGACCTGTACAAGCTGGTGCGCATGGCCGCCGGTGAGGAGGTGCAGGCGGACCAGCTCAGCCACCCCTACTCGTCGGTGGAGCTCAAGGATGTGCTCTCCGTCCTGGAGAAGCTGCAGCGGGTGCAGCGGGTCCTGCTCTCGGTCAACCAGCAGTACATCTACTCCGCCGCCCAGGACGACGCCTACCGCACGGAGCCGCGCTTCCAGCTCCAGGGCAGCTATCGCAACATGAACAAGCTGGCGGAGAAGATCCTGCCCGTAATGAACGACTCCGAGCTGGAGAGCCTGCTGGACGACCACTACCAGGGCGAGGCCCAGTCCCTGACCACCGGCGCGGAGCAGAACCTTCTGAAGCTGGCCGAGCTGCGGAATCGGATGACCGAGGAGCAGGCCGCCCGCTGGGAGGAGATCAAGGAGGGCTTCCGCAGGCAGCGCTCCATGGGGGGCGCCGAGGACGACCCGGTGACAAGGGTCACCGGCACCCTGGGCCTCGTCTCGGAGAAGCTGGGCGACATCAGCCAGCGGATCCAGGACGCCTCCAGGGCGGTTGAGGCGGACAGGGAGAAGACCGCAGAGTCCAACCAGATCCAGGCGCTCTTGCTGGAGAAGCTGGAGGAGAGCCTCTCTGGCCGGAGGGCCCCGAGCGCAGGCTCGGAGGGTGAGTCGCGGCGGCCGGCTGCGGACACGGAGGCGGTCGGGCAGGTGACCGAGCAGCTCGCAGCGCTCAGCCAGGGGGTGCAGGCCATGGTGGCCGCCATGGAGCGGTACGCCCAGGCGGGCAGGGGTGGAGGGAGCAGCGCGGGCGCGGTCTCCCCACCCCCGGCGGCCGGCCCCATGCGGCCCCATGCGCCCCCCCAGGCGCCGGGCGCTGCCCCGGCATCTCCTGCGGCGGCTGCGGGTCGGTCCCAGCTCGCGTCCAAGTCCCTGGAGCCAGAGCTGGCAGGCCATCCCTCTCCCCCCGGGGGAAAGCACAGCTTCTCCCTGCCTGCCACCATCCGGAGCCAGCTCCGCTCCCTCTCCCCCTCCATGGACATCCGGGTTGTGGACGCGCTCCGCACCATCGACCGGCGCTTGAAGAAGGCCGGCGTGGTGGATCCCGCCGTGGACGCGATGATCGAGCAGGCCCTCGGAGAGCTGAACCAGCTCCGTGAGCTGCTGGACGCCCTCAAGGGGCTGGACACACAGTAGGGTTTGGAGCAGGGGAGAGGATGGGGCGCATGGGAGGCGCCGCCGCCAGGCGGCGGCGGCCGAGAGCTGGCTACATGGCGTCCACGGTGGCGTCCACCGTGTATGCCGCGGTCAGGTTGAAGCAGTCACCGCCCACCACGGCGGTGGACTCGTAGGTGGACGAGTCGATGGTGACCTCCTCCCAGTTGAAGTCGGAGATGCTGCCCTGAAACGAGCCCATGCCGGCCTGAGACAGGACATCGAGCTGGAGGGTTCCGGCGGTGGGGAAGAAGACCGCCTCCACGTTGCTGCACTGGGCGTCTGCACAGCGCCGCATGAGCACGCAGTAGGCGCAGGTGGCGTAGTTGTCCTCGGGGGGCACGGAGACGTCGTGTGCGCCCGTGGTGATTCCGCCTCCGCCATTTACAAAGTCGCCGTACAGCTCGATGGAGAGCAGCCAGGTGGCCCCGTCACCCAGGTCCACCAGCTCCTGGTATAACCAGTCGTAGTTGCCGTTCTGGCTGTCGCCACCAAAGGCCTGGCCCCCTGTGCCCATGAAGCTGGCGTCGCTGCAGGTCACGGTGTCGAAGCAGCCGGACTCGTCGAAGAAGCAGTCCGTGTCGCAGGCCAGGTCGCCGCCCAGGTAGCCGAGGTCTTCGCAGGTCGTGTTCGCCAGGTCCACGCCGTCGCATTCCTCTGTACCCTCGGCCGCGTCATCGCCGCAAAAGTAGTCGTAGCAGGCGCTGTCGTCAAAGCCGTCACATGTGGCGTTGCAGGCCAGGTCGCCATCGTCAAAGCCCTCGGATGCGCAGGTGTTGCCGGCCAGGTCGTTGGTGTCGCACACCTCGTCACCCTCGGCCACGCCATCGCCACAGACGGGCTGGCAGGCCTCGTCCATGTCGCAGAGGGGGTCGTCGCAATCCGCGAGGCCGTCGCCGTCGTCGTCCACGCCGTTGTCGCAGATCTCGCCAACGTCGTCGTCGCTGCAGCCGGCCGCGGCTCCCAGTGAGAGGGCCAGGGTGAAGGCCGCCATTACTGCTACTAGCTTAGTTCTCATCTCGATTCCTCCTTCAGGATCGTAATTTCGCCCATCGCCAAACCGACGTGCTAGAGGCTGTATAGCACAGATGGCCCCCAGTTTCACCGCCCGTTCAATGCCCGTGATGGGCAAAAGGGGGCGAGAAAATTGACAGGTTCCGGTGGTCCATCCAATCTGGAGATCCCTGGAGGAACCATGAGAGCCCCGAAGATGCACCTGCTGCTCCCCTGCCTGCTGCTCCTGTTGGGGGCTGAGCCCGCCGTGTCCGTGGCGGTGCCCGGCGGTCGCCAGGTGCGGCGGGTCCGAAGGGAGGGAGGTCACCGGAGCCTGCGTCCGGCGAGGCGCCTGCGCAATCGAAGGCGCCTGAGATCGGTGCGCAGGATCACGAGCAGGGCCAGGAGAGCGACCAGGCGAAAGGGTCGGAGCAGAAGAGGGAGGAGAGGGGCCAGGGCCTTGCTGCGGCTGCCTTCCATGCCCCTTTACCACGTGCACAACCGGGAGGCCATCAGGATCCGCCTCTACGACTCCCGTGGGCAGCTCCGGGCGGCCGCCTTCAGGCGCTTCGCGCGGTTCATGCGCTGCTCCCACACGGGCCGCGCCCAGAAGATACACTGGCGCCTGCTGGTGATTCTCTACGACCTGTGGCTGCACTTCGGACAACCCCAGGTGTCGGTCTTCTCCGGGAACCGCCCCAAGGTGGTGGCCCGGCTCAAGACCAGCAAGCACGTGACAGGTCACGCAATCGACTTCAACTTCGACGCCATCTCCAACGTTCGGATCCGCAACTACCTGCTCAGGCACTACTCCCACGTGGGCGTGGGCTACTACCCCAACGGCTTCCACATGCACCTGGACGTGCGGGCAAAGAAGACCTTCTGGATAGACTACGGCGGCCCGGGTGAGGAGGCCATGTACTCCCGGACACCCTATCTGGATCTCAAGCGTGGGGTGGCCAGGCGTGGCTACCGTCCCCGCGCGCGAAAGACACGGGTGGCGCGGGGCCGTTGAATATTGGCCGCCAAGGGGAAGTCAGAGCCCCATAGCTGCGTCCCCCGAGGCCGCTGGCGAGGAGGCAGCCCCTGGCAGGTACGCGCGAGCTTGTCCACGGATAAGATTTGCGGCCGGAAGGCCGCCCTGTTACTATGCAGCGGCTGAAGATCACAGCGTCTTCCAGACGGAGGGAAGCATGAGACGCGTATCCGTATTGCTCCTGACATCCATCCTCCTGTTGGCCTGGACCACGGACGCCGATGCTCGCCGCCGGCGCCGCCGCCGAAAGGTCACAAAGAAGGTAAAGGTGAACAAGCGAGCCGCCGCCGCCATTGCTGCGCTAACTGGCAAGTACAAGTGGGGCCTGGGCCCCTCCAAGGTGATCAAGCTCCTCACCGCCAACCTGAGGAAGGTCTATCTGAAGCGCATCCGGCAGGCCAGGACCTCACCTCGCAAGCAGGACAAGCTCCGCAAGGAGCTCAGGCAGAAGCTCCTGAAGGTGAAAAAGAGCTACTTCAAGTTCACCGGCAGGCGCAGCGGCTGGGACTCGTCCATCGTGGACGATCAGTTTCGGCACAGAAACCAGGAGTCCATCGTCGTCTTCTTGGAAAAGGAGCAGCAGCGCTTCTTCTTCTTTCACAACGGAAAGCTGTACAAGCAGTTCATCGCCTTCAACGCGGACCACAAGAACTACAAGGGGCTCACCTTCCCGCAGTTTCTGGGCAAGCTAATAAAGGCTTTTGGCGCGGGCCAGCCGGTGTTCAAAAAGGACCTCGCCGGTCAGCCCCGTCTCCACCACGTGGAGTGGATAGGCGCCAAGGACGTCCGAATGTGGGCGGTAGACAAGTCCACCATCTACGGCAACTTCTGCATCGTGCTTTTTCACAACGGGATGCGCCAGAAGGTGCTGGAGGGCCGCAAGCTCAACTCCCCCCGCCGCCGCCGCGGATACGATCCCATGATCGACGCGGTGACCAAGCCTCGCAAGGAGACCGAGTACTAGCGAGGCTGAGCCTCAGAGTGACGAGGCGGTGTCGACCAGGGGTGGGCGCCGATGTTGGTGTTTCTCCCCGTAGCTGAGCCCTCGCCAGACTGACTGTAGAGGGGAGCTCTGCGGTTCCCTTCCCCCGCAGGCCACCACCCGTGGCACGCGGGGCCCCCTCCCCTCAGCACGGCGACACTCGTCGCCGGCCAGCGCACGTGCGCCGGCTGGTTCGTCCCGCGTCGTGCGCCTGATCCAAAGCTTGACTCATTTGCCACAGATTCTCGTCCTCAAGGGATCTAGGGCGTGAGCGTGATGTGCACTACTCGCTTCTCGCTGGCTTGGATGAGGCTCGTCTCCGGGTCCACCGCTGGATCCACCACCCCGTCCCGGGAGCGGTAGGCCTGGATGGTGACTTCGCAGGTCTCCCCATCGTGGCCCTCGGCGGTCTCGAAAGGACCCGCCGGGAAGTCGTTCAGGCTCCCCAAGGTCCAGCTTATGCGACTCCAATCCTTGATACACTCCCCCCAGATGTACACGCTGGTGAGCTCTCTGGAGACCTCCATCTGGAAGCCGTCCTCCCTGGAAAAGATCGCTCCCTCCGCCGGGGAGAGGATCTCGAAGGGCTCGGGGAACTCAGCAACGAACTCGAGGGTCCCCAAAGAGCGCTCCAGCACGAAGCGGACCTCGGTCGCATCGGTGCAGGTCGTTGTCTCCGCCAGATAGACCCGTTGGATGGAATCCTTGATCACGGGCACAAAGGGCGCCGTCACCTCACCGCAGACAAGGCTCAGCCGATCCGGTTCCACGAGCTCCAGAAACGGTGTGTTGAGCAAACAGCCGGCATCCTCCGGGCATTCCCAGGTGATCCGCAACCTCGAGACGGCCTCGATGCGGCCGTCTCCGAGCCGATACGCATAGTGCTTCGCCGAGATCTGATCGTTGGTCACATCGGTGGACACGACGGACTTGAAGCCCCCGTCATCACAGGACACCAAGCCGGCCAGGACCCAAACAGGACCAGCCCCCCACCACCATAGGCGGCCGGGGCTCGGTCGCAACCCGCGGTTCGACTTCGTCAATTTCGTTCTGCTCATGGAAACTGCACCTCCATCATATAGACCACTGACATATAGACCACTGACCGCCAAAATCGTGGACACTCCCAGTTCCCAAGTCAAGAACAATGGTACAATACCGTCTCCCTGGAGCTCAGTCATTTCGAACGATGACACTCACATGGGCGCATGCGAGAGAGGTCGTGAGCGGCTAAAGTGGATCATCCTGACTGTTGGACCACCGCTCGAGTATGAGGGAGGGGAGTTGGCAAGCGGAAGGAGCGCGGACGCGGCCCCCCGATAGCGCTCGAAGACTACCGCCGCTCGCGAGTCGCCAGGTAGCCTGTCGCTCGGCTGCGGCGTGGCCCCGCGCTGTGCACAGGCTGTGCCCCGCAGCATGGCTCCGGTGCGTCAGGTGTGTTTTCGAGTAGATCCGATGGCCAGAGGGAGTTACGCTCACGGCCCCACCGCTGCCCCGCCGCTACAGCCCCCGCCGCAGCCTGGCAAGCTCATCGAGGGCGGCGGCCAGCTCCTTGGGGCACGGCTCAGGTCTCAGCTCATGGAGGAGCTCCAGCAGCCGCTCCGTCGCCTCCTGCCGCACAAGCTCCACCTCCACGAGGCGATCCCTCTGCGGGGACATCTCCAGCTCGATGTCCCTGCTCTGGGCGCCCTGTCGCGCCCTGATCTCGGCGGCGCGTCCCTCCAGGGCGGATATCTGGTAGTCGATATCCGCCAGCTCCAGAGCTTCGGCGTCGCCGCCTCCCACGAGCCGCTCACGGCTGCTCGTGAGCTCGGCCACGGCGCTGGTCAGGCCCATGAGGGTCTCCCCGGCTTGCACGGCTGCATCATCGAGCCGGGCCTCGTGGCGCTCCACCTCCCGCCGCGCGGCCAGCACCCGTTCCTGGGCACCCTCCAGCTCAGAGACCAGGGCTCGCAGCCGCGCGCCCCCGGCGACCGTGACATCCGGCTCCAGGTCCGACTCCAGGTCCGGCGCCTGCACGAGCCCCCTCGCGAGCGCCAGCGCACGCAGCCCGAGCATGGTCCAGGGATCCTCCCTGGCAGGCTCTTGCGTTCGCTCACCCATGGCAGGAGATGTCTCCCATGTGCAAGGCCAAGGGGCTCGAAGGAGCCCGGCTGAGGAGCTCCATGACCTGACCTGATCGCAAACGGCTCAAACCCGGTGTACCACCCGGCACACCCTCTCAAGCACCTGGTTTCGCGCCCCCATGACGATTCGAGGAGGCGATGGCTCTACCCACAGCTTCTGCCGAAGAACCGTTTTCGTCAAGGCCGCTTCGTCGGATCGGACAGGCGGCCCAGAAACAGGATCGCGCCAGTCCTCCGGTCTCGGATGAGAAACATGAAGGGGTGGTCGGCGCGGAACTCGG
>JAJRWW010000626.1 GCA_024276595.1 Myxococcota bacterium | reverse complement strand
TCCGGTCAGGGGATGGGGGACACGGCTGCCGCCAGGCTCAGGGCAGCGAAGGTGAGGCAGACGAGCGCCTGCGCCGGGCGCAGGGAGCCGCGATGGAGCTGGGGGATCCTGGCGCCGTCGAAGCCCCGGGCGGTCATGGCTCGCTCCACCCGTTCGGCACGGTCCAAGGAGCGCAGCAGGAGGCTGCCGATCATGGCGCCAGTGGCCCGGGCTCGCACGGCAAAGGTGGCGCCAGCGCCGCGCATGAGCCGTGCCCGTCGCATGCGTCGGGCCTCGTCGGTGACGATCCACAGCGAGCGCGCCACACCGCCTAGCACCGACAGCAAGGCTCTGGGCACCCGGAGGGAAGCCAGGGCCTCCAGCAGGGCTGGCCCGGATGTTCGCAGAGAGAGGGCCACCAGGGCGGAGGCGGCCAGGAGGGTGCGGGCACCCAGGTCCGCGGCGTGAAGCAGGCCCGCCTCATGCACGCGGATCCGCCAGCCCCCCAGGTGCGCGACCGTCCAGGAGGCGCCGCCTTCCTTTGTGAGGGTCACCAGGAGCGCCATGGAGACCCCGAGGCCCAGCACCGGCAGCAGCCTGAGCCAGAAGGCGCGGCGCAGCCACACCCCATCGGGGATCAGGGCTGCGGCCAGCAGCGCGCCCAGGGCCGCCAGGCGCGTCCACTGCTCTGGAGGTGGTCCGTAGAGAGAGCCGGACTCCACCCCCCCGGTCATCAGACCCACGGACACCAGGAAGGCCAGGGTGGCCAGGAGCTTGGGGCGGGGGTCCAGGCGGCTCAGGTACGAGCTCCCCGGTCTGAGGGTCATGGTCTCTTCCCGCAGGCGGGCCCGTGCTCCGGCTCGGAGGACCTCCTGTTGCTGCGCCTTCGGGCCAGGAGCGAGCCCACGCCGAGCACCAGCCCAAAGGTCAGGGCGACGCCCAGCAGGCCGGCGGCGGTCTTGCCCAGGCCGCTTCCCAGGCGAGAGATCTCGTAGTCTGGCATGGGAGCGGAGAGGCTGGTCCGCTCTTTCCGATCAAAGCCCTGGGTCTGGGCCACGCGCTCGAGGCCGTCGGGCCGGCTGGAGGCCAGGTGGATCGCGCCGAGGGCGAGCACAAGGGCCACCGCCCCGAGCGGGGCCAGCCAGTAAAGGGAGCGGCGCATCAGCCACCAACCTCTGTGCGGGCGCTCGCGCCCATTGCAGGGAGTGGCTTCCCCTGGGGCTCCCCGGACCGCCCGGACTGGTCGTGGGGATCGCCCCCCTCCAGGCCGAAGAGCTCGGGACGAGCCCGGACGAGGTAGCGGACCACCGACACGGTGAGCAGACCCTCCAGCAGCCCGATGGCCAGGTGGAAGGTCACCGTGGCCGCGGTAACCACTGCCAGGTCTGCCGTGCCCGAGAGGCCGATCTCCAGCGCCGCCAGGGCGGAGCCGGCCACGGTGGAGAGCCAGGCCCCCAGCCAGGCGCCCACGTACAGCCCACGCACAGAGCCCAGCAGAGCCCTGACCGCCCGGTAGACCAGGTAGCCGCCCAGCGTACCCACCAGGCCCATGTTCAGAAAGTTGGCGCCAAAAGCCAGCAGACCCCCGTCAGCAAACAGCAGCGCCTGGAGCAGCAGCACGGAGGCGATTACCAGGGTCGCGGCCGCCGGCCCCAGGGTGATGGCGAGGAGCGTACCTCCCAGCAGGTGCCCGGAGATGCCGCCTGGCAGGGGCAGGTTGATCATCTGCGCTGCAAAGACAAAGGCGCCCATGACCCCCATTAGCGGCACCGTGGACTGGCGCAGCTCCCTGCGGGCGCGGCGGGTGGCCCAGGTCAGGCCGACCAGGGCGACGCCGCCAGAGGCGGCCAGGACAGGGGGAGAGAGCCAACCGTCGGGGATATGCATGGGGCACGAGGTCCTTGGACACACAACTTCAGTTTTCGTAACACCTGTCGTGGGTGTCGTCAATGGTCGGATGGGAGAAAGGTGGATCCAGGGTAGCACCTGCCCGGAGGGGTCTCCCCGTGGTCTGCGGCCAGCGGACTCTTCGGGCCAAGCCAGGCAGAGGAGATCTCTCCGTGGATCCGCGTCCTGGCAGAGCAGTGGATCCATCCCCTCCCCGCAGCCGGCCCCAGGCCAGGCAAGATGGCGTCGAAGGTACCGGAAACACGGCTGATCCTGCGAGACAGGCGGTCCGCGATGCTCACCCATGAGGCGGCCCGGAGATCCCACCTCAAGTTGGCACAAAAATAGCTTGACAGCATGGTTGAAATCCTTATAAATCGGCAGTCTACGTAAAACGAGCCACAGGCTGCGATATAACCGATTGATTTTACGTTTGATTTAACCGACTGCCACCACCGACCCGAAACCCCGGCCGAGAGGCAGGCGATCACTTTCTCATCAATGGAGGCCAAGTTCCGCTGGCGTAGCTCAAACGGTAGAGCAGCTGATTTGTAATCAGCAGGTTGCGGGTTCAAGTCCCATCGCCAGCTCAGACAGTTCCCAGGAGGGGTTCCCGAGTGGCCAAAGGGAGCAGACTGTAAATCTGCCGTCGAACGACTTCGGAGGTTCGAATCCTCCCCCCTCCACTGTTCGGACATTGGCCTTTGGTAGAGGCCGCTTGCGGGAGTAGCTCAGTTGGTAGAGCATCAGCCTTCCAAGCTGAGGGTCGCGGGTTCGAGGCCCGTCTCCCGCTTTTATTACTCAGGGTTGGGCCCACGTAGCTCAGCAGGCAGAGCACCTCCTTGGTAAGGAGGAGGTCATCGGTTCAAGTCCGATCGTGGGCTTTTATTCAGTTGGTGGTCACCCCATAAGCAGACGCAACAAGACAGCCTGTGTCGCCCTTGGAGGAAAACGATGGCGAAGGAAAAATTCAACCGCGACAAGCCGCACGTCAACATCGGCACCATCGGCCATATCGACCATGGGAAGACGACGCTGACGGCGGCGATCACCAAGTACCTGGCGGAGAAGGGCTTCGCCAAGTTCACGGCCTT